>JALOTI010000295.1 GCA_025457985.1 Leptospira sp. | reverse complement strand
AATAAAAAAACTAACGGACTACTATTACCTCGACCTTTCTGTTGAGGTCGGAAACCAACTCGTTCTAATCAAACGAAAATAAATTCATTTTCCTCGACAATCCCGTGGGTAATTCCAACCTATTCTTATGGAACCAATTCACGCAACTACCATACTTTCAGTCAGAAAAAATGGAAAAATTGCCATGGGCGGCGATGGCCAAGTTTCTATGGGAAACACTGTTATGAAACATACGGCAAAAAAGGTAAGAAAACTTCATGGCGGAAAGGTTCTCGCTGGATTTGCCGGCTCCGCTGCCGATGCATTCACTCTCTTCGAACTTTTTGAAAAAAAACTGATCGAACATGGGGGCTCAGTCTCTCGTGCTGCAGTCGAACTGGCAAGAGAGTGGCGGATGGATCGTATGCTTCGAAGGCTTGAGGCACTTCTCATCGTCTGTGATGCCAATGAATCCTTTTTGATATCTGGGACGGGTGACGTAATTAGTCCTGATGATGGAGTTCTCGCTATTGGTTCTGGTGGTAATTTTGCTCTTTCGGCAGCTCGGGCTCTCGTTCAAAATACGGAATTAGAACCAAAGGAAATAATCGAAAGAGCTATGAAGATAACAGCTGATATATGTATTTATACTAATCATAATTTGGTATTAGAGGAACTTACATGAATGTAACGATTGCAGAAGTCGTAAATGAAAACCAAAACTTAACTCCTAGACAAATTGTAAACAAACTCGACGAACATATTATCGGTCAACAAAAGGCCAAACGAGCAGTTGCTGTTGCACTTCGCAATCGAACTCGACGAAGAATGTTAGATGATAAGTTAAAAGAAGAAATCTATCCAAAAAATATCATCATGATTGGACCAACAGGAGTTGGGAAAACAGAAATTGCCAGACGACTGTCCAAACTCTGTGGAGCACCATTTTTAAAAGTAGAAGCAACAAAATACACAGAAGTTGGTTACGTTGGTCGTGATGTTGAATCGATGATTCGAGATTTGGCAGTTGGGGCATTGAATATGGTCAAAGCTGAATTTCGTGACCATGTAAAATCCAAAGCTGAGGAAAAAGCGGAGGAGTTGATTTTGGATTTGATACTTCCTCCTCTTTTTCAAAAAAAAGAATCTGAACTGAATGAAGAAGAAAAAGATCGGCTTAAAAGTTATATGGAATCAAGAGAACGGTTTCGTACCAAACTTCGAAATGGCGAACTAGACGATACTGAAATCGAAATTGATATTCCCAAACCTCAAATGCAAACTGGAATGCCCATGTTGCAGGTGTTTGGTGCAGGAAATTTGGAAGATATGGACAACCAACTCCAAAATATCCTAGGTGATCTTATACCAAAGAAAGCCGGAAAACGAAAACAAAAGATTCGGGATGCAAAGAAGATACTACTCGATTCTGAAGCCGAAAAACTCATAGATTCTGATAAAATACAAACAGAAGCGGTTCGTCGCGTAGAGGAGATGGGCATTGTCTTTTTAGATGAAATAGATAAAATTGCAGGTAAAGAGGGAAGGCAGGGAGCCGATGTTTCAAGAGAAGGTGTACAAAGAGACCTTCTTCCGATCGTAGAAGGATCCACCGTTTCGACCAAAATTGGACCGATTAAAACGGATCATATCCTGTTCATTGCGGCTGGTGCCTTCCATATGTCAAAACCGGCAGACTTAATTCCAGAACTCCAAGGTAGATTTCCAATCCGTGTTGAACTTGATTCTCTAACAGAAGAAGATTTTGTTAAGATTCTTACTACCCCTAAATCCTCTCTAACCAAACAGTATGAAGCACTGCTTGGAACGGAAGGGGTAAAATTAGATTTTACAGATAGTGGCATTCGAGAGATTGCAAAACTTGCATTCCAGATGAATGAGAAAAATGAAAACATTGGAGCGAGACGATTGAATACGATTATGGAAAAACTCTTAGAAGATACGAGTTTTGACGCTCCAGATCTTACGGAAGGCGAAAAAAACATATTGATTAACGAACAATTTGTATCTGATAAATTAAAAGGCATCGTAGAAGATAAAGATTTAAGTCGATTTATCTTATAATGATTAGAATTGGAGAATTGCTCTCTCAAAGCCCCTGAGAGAGTTTCCTACAATAATTTGGATTGTGGGATGAATCTGACTTAGGTGGATGTCCACTTCCTTAACCCAACCTTTTTTTACGAGTTTGTTTCTAAAGACTCCTTTCAATCCTGTTTCTTGAAGTCTAGGTGTAACCCACCCGGAATCAAGTCGAACAAAAACATTTCTGATTGTAGTTTCCACCAAATATCCGTTTGAATCTATAAATAAACAATCATCAAATTTTTGTTCCTTCGTTTCCTGTTGGGCGGTTTCATAAAAAGTCCGATGAGTCGTTTTATGAACAAGGAATAAGTCGTTTTTTGGAATTTCCTTAGGGTAAATCCAAAGTCTGATGGGAACCTTTTTCGTTTTTTGGGGAATATCAAATACCTCGTAGGAAAACATACCCATTTCATTCAAAAGAAATCGTATTCGTTTGGGATTTTTTTCAACGGCTAATATTTGTTTGATTCTATCTAGACAGTCATTTGCGGATTGGTAAGAAAAAGGAAATCCAAACCTAGTGGCAGACCCTGCCATCCGTTCAAGATGTGCATTTTGAAATCGGAAGCGTCCTCGGTCATAGCGGATTGTTTCTAAAATTTGAAAATCTGGTGGAGATGTTGTAGTTAAAAATTTTGTCTTCGAAATGCATTCGGAATATTCATCCAAGGCATTGGAAAGAACCGTAACCGCACTTCCGATTCCATAGTTGCCCATCCAGTGTGTTTCATTCTCTTTGCTAATTTCTAATGTTCGAATGGATATACTTGCTAACATTTCCAAATTACCGGCGTTCTCTTCCCATCGTAGTATTGACCCCGTATACAGCCCTCGGTTTTTTTTCTCCAAGTCCCTTAATATTTCCATAGAACGTATCTTAGGTGCTCCTGTTATACTTCCTGAAGGGAAAAGTGCCTCAAACATTTGTATGATATCGATATCCTTTCGAATTGTTGATTTGATTTCCGAAACCATCTGCCAAACTGAAAAAAGAGGGATCGTTTGGAAAAGGGACGTGGTTTCAACGGAGCCAATTTCTGATATTTTTCCTAAATCATTCCGAAATAAATCAGTGATCATTACGTTTTCAGATCGATCTTTGGTTGATTGGAATAAAATTTCTTTATTTAAAGAATCAAGTTCTGAGGTTAAGCCTCTTGATATTGTTCCTTTCATCGGTTCAGTTCTTATTGTATATCCGCTTCTATGAAAGAATAGCTCCGGGGAAAAACTTAATACAACTCCGTCTGCGAATGGTAAAAAGGCAGAGTATTTGGTTTTTTGTTTTCTTTTAAGAGATTGATAAAAATCAAAAATATCTCCTTCAAACTGAATTTGATTTTGAAAACATAAGTTTAGTTCGTAACAATCTCCTTTATGTAAGTGGTCTTGTGCTATATTAAATTTTTCAAAGTAGGATTCGGCAGTAAGCCCTTCGAATAAATCAAACTGAATCCGACCTAATTCTGAGAGTTTTGCATTTACATATGTATATTCTTTTTTCTCAGAAAAAATCTTGCCTTTTGCAAGTATAGTTCCTTCCTCCAAACTACTTGCAATGGAATGAAGTTTATCAATTAAAAAATAACCTAATTCATAATACAAATTTATTTGGACGAAATATCCTTGTTTGGTGGCAGATTCAAGTTTTCTAAACAGATTATGAATCGTCGCTTGTGTAGTTTGTGGAGAATTTCCTTCGTATCGTACTTCGAAATTTTCCAATTCGA
>JALOTI010000294.1 GCA_025457985.1 Leptospira sp. | reverse complement strand
CTGTAATCCCGAGTTACTCGGGTCGTAAAAGAAAAATAAACCAACAGAAAGTATCGTTGTAAAAGCGGAAGAGAGTGCGGAAATGATGATGATGGATCCAACTCTTTTTTGAAAGGCAATAAGGACTGCTGATACAATCGGTAAAAAAATTATAATAGAAAGAATTTGTTCAGGCATCTATATACCTCTCGTTAAAAGAAAAACCAAAATACAAAAAGTTCCAATTACAATATAGAGCGCATAGTCACCAACAAAGCCTGACTGAAGCCTCCTGAAAAAATTGGCGAGATACCCAAAGAAAAAACCTATTCCTACAAAAAAACGATCAATCACTTTCAAATCTAGGAAGAAGGCTATGAATTTAGAGAGACTAACAAAGGGTTTTACAAAGAGAATTTCGTAGATTTCATCGATGTAATACTTGTGAAACAGAATTTTCCGAAAACCTGTATGTTCTTCTAAGACTTGTGACTGCTTTCTTTGGAACAAAATGTACGCCAACAGAAGTCCTATTGTAGCAATTGCAACTGATAAGCCTGCAAGTAGAATCTCTGTTTTTTCTTCTAAATGAATGAGTGTAGGTAGTGTTCCTCTTTCTTGAGCTAGTGTGTATCCGGACGCAAGAACGGGAGAGAAATACTTTTCTAAAACATCGATATGAAGGAAAAAATGGGGAGTTTGTAAAAAACCCATTCCCACGGAACCAATCGCAAGAACTACGAGAGGCAGTGTCATTGTCCAAGGTGATTCATGCACTTTGTGATGTGAATCCGTGTTGTCTTTTCCAAAAAATACAACGAACACCAAACGGAACATATAGAAAGACGTGAAAAAAGCAGCAAGGATTCCGATGACCCACAAAATAGAACCAAACGGACCAGTGATGTATGCTTTTTCTAAAATCAGATCTTTGGAGAAAAAACCAGAAAAAGGAAAGAAACCTGCAATTGCGAGTGTGCCTAACAAAAAGGTAAACGATGTTACCTTTATCCTTCCAAATAACCCGCCCATGTTCTTTATATTCTGCTCGTGGTGCAAGGCGTGGATCACGGATCCTGCTCCGAGGAAAAGAAGGGCTTTAAAAAATGCATGAGTCATTAGGTGAAAGAGACCCGCAACATAACTCATACTTCCCATTGCTAAAAACATAAAACCTAACTGCGATACAGTGGAGTAAGCAAGAATCTTTTTAATATCATTTTGTAGAACACCAATGGTTGCAGCAAATAGGGCTGTAAATGCACCAATACATGCAATGAAGAACGAAGCTTCATTTGCGAGTAAAAATACAAAATTCAATCGAACCATTAAAAAAACACCAGCTGTCACCATTGTAGCGGCGTGGATCAGTGCAGAGACAGGTGTCGGACCCGCCATTGCATCCGGTAACCAAACATAAAGTGGAACCTGTGCGGATTTACCCATAGCGGCGATAAAAAAGAAAATGGCAATTGTGTTCGCATAAAGACCCAGATCCGAATTCGAAAGAAAGGCAAA
Source organism: Leptospira sp. (assembly GCA_025457985.1). Taxonomy (GTDB): domain Bacteria; phylum Spirochaetota; class Leptospiria; order Leptospirales; family Leptospiraceae; genus Leptospira_A. The sequence continues at coordinate 2,340 of JALOTI010000294.1, read as the reverse complement.
CTGAAGATCAGAATACTTTAAACTACCACCCAACCAAAAAAGAAAGCCAGTACCTAAAATGAATCCAAAATCCCCGATCCGATTTAATATGAATGCCTTCATACCTGCAGCTGCCGCAGAACTTTTTTGGTGGTCGAATCCAATCAGTAAATAAGAGCTTAGTCCCACTCCTTCCCATCCGAGGAAGGTGAGGACCAAATTATCGGAAAGGACAAGATTCAACATACAAAATATAAACAGGTTTAGATAGGCAAAAAATCGAACGTAACTTTTGTCTCCTTTCATATAACCCATGGAATACAAATGGATCAAGGAACCGATACCTGTAATGATCAATGTCATATAGAGAGATAACTGATCTATTTGGTATCCAAAGCTTGACTGAAATCCACCAACCACGATCCAATCAAATACAGAAATTAGGTGGGGGGTAGTCCTTTCCATCGGACGAAATTCAAGGAAGGCCCCGACGGTAATTAAAAATGGAATAAAAACTGCCATGGTTCCAATTGCACCCGCAAATCTGTGGGGTATTTTGGAATTGAGAAGTCCATTGTGTAAAAATCCCAAAAGAGGTAAAAGAATGATTAATGGAAATAGATCTAACATCGGTTCACCACTTTAAAGATTGGAGTTCATCTACGTTTGTAGATTTTTTATGACGAAAGATCGCTATAACAAGTGCTAGACCCACTGCTGCTTCCGCGGCAGCAATCGCCATGACAAAAAAAACAATGGTCTCTCCTGAAATATTAGAGAGTGATTTCGAAAAGGTAACAAAAACTAAATTAACTGAATTTAAAATCAGTTCGACTGACATAAAGATAACAACGGCATTCCTACGCATGAGAACACCTAAAACCCCGATTGAAAAAAGAACTCCAGCCAGGCCTAAAAAAAATGAAACCGGTATTCCGCTTACAAGTGAGTTCATAAAATTACATCCCGAGTTTTACCGGCATCTGTCGTATTCTTTTTGGCCAAAAGGACAGCACCAAGTACTGCAATTAACAAAAGTATAGATATCATTTCAAAAGGCAAAAGATAGTCAATATAGGTAGACGCACCAATGGATGAAACATTGCCTTCCGCAACAACCTTAGAGCTACCTTGGATCTCGTATGAATACAGTGTTTGGTCATACCCCTTTACAGTTGTATTCGACTTAGGAGTTCCTGTGGTCAACGTTGTGTACAATAAAAAGAAGAAGCTAATAGCGAAGAGAGTTAAAAAGAAAACACGAAAGGGATTGTTGAGATAACGAGAAAGGGTTTCCGCTCTTTGTGAAAGCAACATAAGAACAAAAACGACCAAAACCATTATGGCTCCAGCATATACAAGGACTTGCATGGTGGCAATGAACACAGCATTCATGATCCCATACACTCCCGCTAAAGCGAAAAAAGTAAACACCAGTGAAACTGCCGATACAACGGGATTTTTATGGAATACAACTGTCAGTGCCGTAACAACCGCAATAGAACCAAACAGAAGGAAGAGATAAAAAGTTGGGTTTGATGAAAAACTCATAAAAATAATTTTAACCAACCTTCCTTCCAATAAACAGTATAAACAGCAGAGAACATCACAGAAAACAAACCCCAAGGAATCATTTTTTTCCAGCCCAATTTCATCAGTTGGTCATACCGAAATCTTGGCAACGTCCAACGAACCCAAATAAAGAAAAATGCAAAAAATAAAACTTTTGCAATAAAGAATCCTAGACCAACAAAGGCCTGGTATGGTGAACCTTCTAATATCCCGAACGGAACATTGTAACCGCCGAAAAACAAAAGAGTCGTAAGGCAAGACATCGTAATCATGTTCATATACTCTGCAAGGAAGAACAAAGCAAATTTGAACGCCCCGTATTCCGTATGAAAACCCACAACCAGTTCCGACTCCGCTTCCGCGAGGTCAAATGGCAGGCGGTTTGTTTCAGCAAACATTGCCGTAACGTAGATAAAAAACGCAATAAAACCCGGTGGAGTCAAAATATTCCACATAGCTTTCTGAGAGGCACTGATATCCGTTAGTTTCAAAGAACCTGTCATAATGACAATGACTACAATGGAAAGGCCCATAGGAAGTTCATAACTGATCATCTGAGCAGTAGACCGAACCCCTCCCAGAAGGGAGTACTTGTTGTTGCTAGACCAACCAGCAATCATTATCCCATACACTGCAAAGGAAGATACAGCAAGCAGATACAAAACACCGGAGTCTGGATTTGCCACCTGTAGGTCAATTGTCGTAACACCCGTTAAATGAATCAACCATTCAGGAGATGGTATGGTTCCTCCAAATGGAATCACTGCCCAGGCTAATATCGCACAAGTC
>JALOTI010000008.1 GCA_025457985.1 Leptospira sp. | reverse complement strand
TTTTCGATCTCTCAAGACAAGAAGCTCACTCCCCCTTCGTAAAAATAACTTTTGGGTGATTTGAAAAAATCCATGTTTACTCATAATTTCTTTCCCCAAATATCAATTTGGCGATCTACCGCATACAAATCCGGAGGATAAAGACTTTGTTTTTGAAATAGGTCAACCATTCCAAGAGAAACAGAAGCAAGCTGCGAAATAATTGGATCCATCGATTCGGTCGGTACACCAAAGAACAAAAAATTTACGGGACTACCATCACTGATGAGATAAACCTCTTTTCTTATTTTTTGATCTAAAATTTCAAAACTGATTTTAGAACCAAGTTCCATTTGAGTTTGTGGATCTAAAATGCGATCAAAATGAATGGAAATAGATTTCCCCTGAATTGATGGAGCATCGCTTGTATTTAATTCCGATGTCAAAGCAATGAAGTCAGAAAACTCAACAGTTTTAGTAGATCCCGATGCTAAGTAAATGGATTGCTGTGTGCCAGTTAATATCCAATTCTCCCAATCTTTTCGTTTTAGAACTGAGTCTCCTGTAACACCTAAAATCAAATCCACTTGGTTGAATATATCGTTAGGAACACTTGCAAAATTAGAAAAGATTGTACTGCCATTTGATGAATTTTTTAGATCAACTTCAATGACAAGTTGGTTGTCTTCATTTAAAAAACCATGTTTCAAATATTTAACTAGATAACTTCCAATGTTACCTGCTGAACCTAAAACTAATATCTTTCGTTTGGATAAAACCTTACCTAAACCTTGTAATGTATTCTGGATCGCGTTTAGAATTGATCTTGCTACTTCTTTGGATTCTTCTTTCGTTTTTTCATTGGAGACAGCTATCGAAAATGCTGGAATCTTCAACCCGCCAAAACTTTCTTTTACTTTGACGAGTCGGTCGTATCCGTTTCTCGTATGCTCTACCGATCCAATTAAAACCTTACCTAAAATATCTTCAAACGGTAGATTCGCATCAGATACATTAGTTGATGAGATGCCATACTCTTGAAGGACCGAAGCAAAGTCCCTTTTTAGAAAACAAAGTTCATTTAGTACAGGAGCGACATAGCCTCCATCTTCAATCAAAAGAAGTTTTTCGCCTGCACTGTAAAGTTTAGCTAGTTTGTGCAAAAACAGATAAACAGCTAAAAATCTCATGGCATCAAAGAATCCTAATTTTTTTCCCTCGAGTGATTCTTTAAATTTCTGGTGTTGGGAAAAATCACTGTATAGTGGTGAAACTCCATAATATGGTTTGTTCTGGGAAGTTAACTTAAATTCAAGTCCCGCCATAAAAAAGAAATCCGTCGGTATATCCAAAAGAATATCCAAATAAACTGGCGGAATGTTCCCTCCATATTTAACAAAAGCGACATCCAATGTTTTTACTTCTAACCTTCGGAAGCATTCAATCAATGAAATGATTTCAGATGTTATATGGTGGATCAAAAAAATATGTACTTTAGAAAAATCAAAATTATGATTTTCTTTTTTTGAAATTACATCAAGGGCGGGCATTCGATTGATATAAAATGTGGAATCTCTATGGATTCGCTTTTGGTTGAAGCTAAAATTTAATACTCGATCCAATCGAGAAAGGTCAACGTAAACGTTTACCTTTCCCATTTTTGCGATTATAGTCGCTCCTGATTTAATTTTAGAGGCAACATTATAGTCTTCTAATAACAAAAATAGTTTTTTAAGAATTCCGAGAGATAAGGCAGTTTCGGAAGATAGAATTAAATTTCGATAAGATTCTTCCCAATAAAAGTTAATATTAGTTAGTTTACCAATAGGTGTTTTTTCTATTTGAGAAAAAACTCTACTAAAGTGACTATTTTCTTCTTCAAAAAAAGTCTCACCTTTTTGAGCCGCATTGAGAATTCCGTTGCTAAGTGATTCACTGATTTTGGAGGAGCCTGCAATATAGGTTCTAGTTTTGTGCTCTTGGACTAGTTCATGAGGTATATTCTTTAGATTTAAGCTGCCATTTTTGGAATCAATCGTAACTCGTAGAAAAAAATCACCTATCTGAGAAGGACTTTGGACTCTTTCTAAAAGAATAAGATATCCATCCGAATGAAACGTTCCCTTTTCAAAAGAGAAGAGTAGTGCAAGTGAAGGAAGTAAATTTGGATTTTCACCGTAAAATTCGGGATGAATCTTTTTTGCCAAAGTTTGTTGCTGAAAGGAACCAAACACAGACCGAAGGTCTTCCTCAAATTGTTCTCGATACAAAACCCAATCCTTGAGTACACCCGCTCGGGCGTAAACTTGAATGTATTGAATATGCATATCTACCAATTCATGGTTGATAGATGGATTGATTTTATGTAGGTAGGATAAATCTCCCGGCAGGGATTGAAGCTGATTTCCAATTTCTTCTCCAATAGTTCGGGAGAGAATAGAAAGTCCAAAAAATATGCGGAGATTAGAAAGATCAATTTCCCATAAATTTTCGGACCGATAGTATAGGATTGGACCTAATGAGGTACTTACTTCATTTGAATTCATCGCTTTGAATCCGAATCTAAAAAATCTATAACTACTTTGACCGAACTCGGCTCTTTTGCCTTTGCGTATGCTTCGATCAATTCAGAAGCTGGAAAACGATGCGAAATCAAATGATTTTCCAAATTAGTTGTTATCTCTGGATTCTCCTGTAAGAGTTTTATACCTAAATGGAAATCACCACACCTAGAGGAATGGATCTCCTTTCCTTTTTTGAAAAAGTCTAAAACAATCTTAGATTCTCCCGACCAATTCTCTTCTATTGAAGTATCAACTAGAATGGCACTCCTTGGTCGAACTAATGCATTTTCGTGAGCAGGGTTTGGTCGAATGGCAAGGCCGATCTCTTCAGGTGATCCCACCACTACAATGTCGAAGCGAGGTACTTTGTTTTTGAATTCAGGTCCCTCTAAAATTGACTCAGCTTGTTTTGCATTTCCAGAAAAAACAGAATATTCTTTAGGGAGCTTTCCTATCCAGTTCTCTTTTACAGAATCAAATAAAAACACAGTTTTATTTTTTCTATCTTCCGATTTCCAATGAAACTCAAAAGTCTTGGAATTTGCCGGTAGTAGAGATAGTTCGTCTACAACTAGTTCCGTTAGGTGAGGAATGCCACCCATCACCTGTCCATTCGTAGTTTTAAGATGTAACTCCCGTTTAGCGAATTTTAAAGCCGATTCAAATCCACTTGGAGTGGAAGTTGTGTCATAAAGTATATCATATTTATTTTCTAAGTCCTTTGGATCAATCAATCGAAGATCTACTACTTCATCTGCTCCCATATTTTTTGCAAGTTTGACCAAATGATCATGACGAGTAATCGCTATTATGCGAAAATCAAGGGAATTTGATTTTCTGTAGGAAGAAAGGGCAGCAAGGATCAAACTACCAAGTCTTCGTGGACCAAGAACTGCAACCGTGTCGCCTGATTTTGGTGGGGAGGCAATGATTGCTTGCAAAGCAGCGGAAAAAGGCTCCATTAAAACAGCGGCCTTGGAAGATAGTCCTGTCACTTCAATTGCCGCATGTTTTGGTGCAAGGAGATATGGGCCAAATCCACCTGGCAATCTATCGATCCCTAAAACCTTTCTTTCTGGAGAATGTGTTGGAATACCTTCTAAACAAAAACTATCAAGATCCTTCGCACCCCTTGCTGCGAATGTATCGTTGATCTCAACAACAAATTGTTTATTTGAATTGTCACCCAAACCTTTTGCTAAAACTTCATGTCCAATAATCTGTGGAAGAGGAAAAGGAAGAAACCTTCTGTCGATATCCGTAGAACAGACACCACAGGATGTTGTTTGCAAAGGGATATAACCAGGTCCCAGCTCCAAATATGCTTCACCATTACGTATGATTTTCCAACCCGTAAGTTCATCACCGATGTATTCATACTCTGCCGGAACGAACTGATCCTCAGAGGTATAATCCAAAGCCTGGAATTTTAGATTCATTACCTATTGTTGATAAAAAACAGAAGAATGACCGTCAAGGTGAAAAAGGTAAAGTTCACAAGAAACCCTTGATGAATTGCCTTTCTTTCCTTTGGGCTGAGAAGATAGCCTGTGAGAAATACTGAAAAAAAACCGCCTAGGTGAGCCCAATGTGCAATTTGATCCCTGGCGAATAGATTGCTCGTGTCTGAATAGACCATCATCCACCCAAAAAGAAAGACCGGGAATGGAATTGTTTTATTTTTAGAAATAGGAAATCGAAATGGGGAGAGTAACGTGGCGGCTGAAGCAAGGCCCGATATTGCACCACTCGCACCAACGACGGGTGTCCTGTCACCAAGAATGAAACCTCTGACGAAAGAATCACCTAAGACTGATATGATGCCAGCCATAAAGTAAAATAGCAACCAACGAGATTTCCCAACTCGGTTCTCTACTACCCGACCTAACAATAATAAAAAGAAAAGGTTAGATAGAAGGTGGGCAAACGATCCATGAAAAAATGTGGAAAGAAGCCAGTTCAAAGGTTCAAACTCACCTGGAGTTGCCAAAAAATAGATCGCAATGTAATCTGGAAAAAAAATCCCAACAATAGGATAAAGCAAAAACATAAAAGAAGCAAAACTAGCCGTAAGAGGGAACTCCCAGATAAAACTTCGCATAACTATTGAATTGTGGGTACCTTTGCTTCCTCAGGATTTCTCACGTAAGGTGGATCAAAATTCGGTATTCCAGTAGACAATTCGTGTAGGTCAGGTTTTTGCCAAATTTGTTGATAAAAATCCAAAGCACCATACGAATCAAACTGGCTGTCATAAAGCATTCTTAAGTATTTTTCTTGATCAGTTTTTATAATTCTTTTTACTTCGTTTACAAGTCCGACAAAACTTCTTTGTTCTTTGTCGAATTCATCTGTTCCTTCATGCAATAATCCCAAAAGAACAATATATTTTTCTGCCTGTTTGAGAGATTTTAATGAGTAGGCAAGCTCTTGGAGTTTCATCAAATACAAATAAGGACGAATGTTTTTTCCAATAGTATACTTTTGTTTCGCAACTGCGATTTCTCTGTAACCCAAACGTAGGTAGAGTTTTGTTTCGGTTTTTTCCTTTCCATTTGCAACTCTAGCCAAACGACCTAATTCAGTTTCTAATTCTTCTATTTCATCTTCCAAAACATTTTTGTACAAATAGATCAATAGACCCTGGGTTCGCCTAAGCTCCGAATATGACCTTCCTAAATCCATCTGCAAATGAAGTATTTCTGCCTCGATATGGTGTTGTACACATCTTTTATAGAATTGTTTTTGGATTTCTGTTCCCCTGTTGCTAATGGTCGAGTTCATAATTCTTAGAAACTCATAATTATCCTTCAACCCATAGCTAACGCGTATTAGCTGGGTTGCCTTGGAACTAGATTGGTCGGGGGACATATTTCCGAAGGCTGAAAATAAAAGGATGGTTGTGACAAAAAGTCGATTCATCTATGAACCTATTTTCGGTCTTATCTGAAAAACCTAAGCATGATAAAAAAGAAAAGACAAGTTCGTCTCATATTTTAGAATTATGTCTAGAGAATCAGCTGTGCCAAAATGTAATCCACTCCCTTCCTCCCCCTCAGAGGCTATCGACACTCTAAAGTCGGAAACGGAACTGCCAATCTGGGAAACTAGACTACTAGATTTGATGAAACTAGCGGCGGGAAACGATAAAAATACCTGGGCATTGATCTACCAGGTCATGCGCGAGGCAGATTCGGGAAGGTTGAGTTGGGGCTACCATCGGATTCTTTTATCGGGTTTTGTTTATCTCCTGTCCTACGTCGGAGATAGTAAAAGCTATAGAGTTCTTATCAATTATGTCAAATCCCTCGATCGACCAATTCCAATAGGGGCTATGGAATTGATTTCGGATCTATTGCCAACCTTTCCTGAGTTAGATATCAAAGAACTATTTGCAATTGTAAATCTATCTGATGAACTTAAATCTGCGTTTGGAGTTATGGCATTAACAAAACTTTGTTTTGAGAATCGCCTAACAGAAGATGAAAAGATATCTCTAAAAGAATTATTACTCTCTTATAAAAATAATAAATACTACCTCGTAGATACAATAGAATCCACTTTAGAATTATTAAATGAAGGCAGTGAGACAAGCATTATCGGTGAACTGGATGGAATTTTAGAATGAAAGCAGCGATTTTACCCTCTGGCAAACGTGCTTTGGAAGTTGTGGAGCTAGACCTACCACCAACTCCACCAACTTCTGTAAAAATAAAAGTGAAAGCATGTGGAATTTGTGGGTCTGACATCCATTTGGTGCTACATGGAAAAATGAAAGCGACCTACTCTCCTTGCGTACCAGGACATGAAACTTCGGGTATAATCACAGAAATTGGGGAACTTGTAACAAGGTTTAAAGTTGGCGATCGAGTGGTCGTTAGTGCAGGTACTTCTTGCGGGAAGTGTAAACATTGTTTGTCGGGAAAAGAAAATCTATGTGAGGAAATTGGGGTCTTAGGTTTCAATCAGCGTGGTGGGTTTGCAGAATACTTAATCATCGAAGAAAGATATTTAAATTTATTACCAGATTCCATCCCGTTTGCAGAAGGGGCAATATTAGCTGACGCTGTTTCAACTCCATATCATGCGATCAAATACCAAGGTGATATAAAACCTGGAGATATCGTCGCAATTATTGGTTGTGGCGGACTAGGAATTCACGGAGTGGCAATCTCTAAAGCACTTGGTGCAGGAAAGGTTATAGCGATCGATATTGATGAAGGATCCTTAGAAAATGCAAAAATGTATGGAGCGGACGAAGTTATCCTAGTGGAAAAAACGATGAATGTCGGAAAAACGCTCAAAGAAAAAATCGGCGGGATTGACCTACTTTGTGATTTTTCAGGTTATATGCCGAGTGTAGAAAATTCTGTTCGAGCAATGAACCGAGGTGGAAGGATAGTTCTTGTCGGTATCGGCAGGCTTAAGTTAGAAATTCCAATGCCATTCTTTTTAATAGAAAGGCAGATTCGCATAACGGGATCTTATGGTTCAGATAGAAGAGCGATACCTGAACTCATTGACCTGGTTACTTCAAATAAACTCAACCTGACAAAGTCGATTACAGGTATTCATAAATTAGAAGATACCAATGAGTATCTCCATGCATTGGAAGAGAAAAAGGGTAATCCTATTCGATTTATCATCAATCCAGAGTTATAAAACATTATTAGATGATCTCAATTAAGAGATAACTCAAATCATCCATTTGGTATTTCCAACCACTAGAAAAGCGATAGAAAGCATCTTGTAAAATACTTGAGAGGGATTGGATATTTTGAAACCGATTTTCCCAGAGTAACTTTTTAATTCGATCTTCACCAAACATCTCTTCGTTTTCGTTTAGTAACTCTAAAATGCCATCGGTATACATAAGAATTCGATCACCTGGAAACACAGAAATCGTTCTTTCAGAAAACTCGGTTTCAGCGAAGAGACCTAAAGGTTTTCCTTTTGTGTTAAATCTTAGAACTTCGGATTCTAAGGGCCGAATCAGGAAAAAACCAGGATGTCCTGCATTGCTAAAAGAAAGTTCGTTGGACTCAGTATCGATAAATATATAGGAAGCAGTGATGAATAGATTCTTTGTTTTTCCTACCAAATGCCTGTTCATCAACTGAAAGACGCGAGAAGGATACTGTAAGTAGGCACTAGCGCCTGCAAATGCCATTTTAGACATGGCAGCAACTAATGCAGATGAGATTCCATGACCAGAAACGTCCGTCATTAGAAGTGCCCAGTTTCCAAGACTGTCTTTAGTGTGATCAAAATAATCGCCCCCAACTGATTCTAGAGTTTGAGAAAATCCGATAACTCTTATTTTTTCATCTTCCTTAAACTTTGTTGAAAGAAGAGAAGACTGAAGTGCTTTTGCCAAAGTGAGATCTTTATCTATAACAATAAGACGTTCTAATTCTTTATTTTTTTCACTTAGCTCTAGATTTACTTTGTTTATATAGGTTAAAATTTTTGAGTAATGCCTAAAGACAAAAATTGCAAAAAGTCCAATCATTGTCCAAAAGCCAAAGCTCAATATTCGGATTTTATAAGATAGGATTTCTTGATCTACCATTGTATCATGAGTTCCGGCAACTACCAAACAAAAGATACCTATGGTTACTAGTCGAAGATGTCTCTCTCCTTTAAAAAGAACATAAATAGAAGATAATATAGTTATTCCTGCTTCCAATATCAATAGCCAATTATAGTCATATTCGCTATTCAAAAAAGAAATTTCAGTTTTCATGTTTTTTACAATAGAAACAACAAATACCAAAATATGCGTAACACTTAGTATCCGAAACAGACTTCTAAAAAAAGGAGGGAAAATTTGATTTAGAAATAAGAGTATAAAAAAAGGAAACAGTGCAAAATTTACATAAAGGAACGGAATTAGAATATAAGAATATTTTTTTAAAGAGAAACCTACAAAGCCATTCAATCCTTGTATAAAAGCAGCCGAAACTAGAAGGATTGCAAAGTATAAAAAAATCTTTTCGCGTTTACGAAGTAGAAAAAATCCAGAGAAGATAAAACTCAAGACTAACAAAACCGGTGCTAAGAATGTTTCGGCAAAGTTATCGGTGAAAAGTTGAACCAGGGCATCGCTGTGGTCTCTGATTTCTACCTTTCGATCCATTCCAACATATCCTTTGTAATGTGAGAAAAAGCGAATGTAAATTTCGGAGTTGGAAGATTTTAAGGAAATTATATGAGGGAAAACATAATCTGATTCATAAAAGTCATAAATCTTTTCTCCATTCTGATAAACTTCGAATTCTTCTAATGCAATTTCAGCATAGAGAACAGGACTTCGGAGCTTTTCTGCAACTGTCGGTTTAAATTTGACCCAAAGAGCTTTGCCATCATTCCTTTCGAAACCTAAAGTTTTTGTTTCGAAACTCTGCCAATTTGCTTCTGGGATGGATTTCATATTTTGAAAATCAGTAGCTTCTTTTTTCTCAACAAAAATATAACTACGTTCCAAATCAAAAACGGATTCAGACCAATTGTTAGGGGAAATTTGAATGGATTCGCTAGAACATGAGAATAGGAAGAAAAAAATGCTTAATCTCAATCGAGACAGAAATTTGGAATTAGATAGAATTCTGCCTATTTTCATTACAGTATAAGGTTTGACTTCTTTCAAATTGGATTCCCAATGGGAGAGCAGGAACAATATAAATGAATCGATTCCGATTCCTATTCTTTTTTTCATTTTTTACGATCAATATTTTGTCTCATCATAGTGTTTTCGCTCAGGAGAACAAATCTCCAAAAGAATTGTTTGTGGAAGACAAACTTGAATGTTTCTCGATTCCTACTGAAATTGATGGGTTGGAATACAATAAATCAATCAAATGTATCTCCAAAGATTCTATTTGTTACATAATCCAAGGTTTTGCGATGAGTTGTATTCCTAGATCGGGGAATTACCCTGCAGAGCTTCCAAACCTCAATCCAAAACCAAACCCACAATAGCGAGGCTAATGTATGAAAATTAAGACGGCAATTACTGAGAAATTGAACATTGATTTACCGATCATTGCAGCGCCTATGTTTTTAGTGTCCTATCCCGAGTTAGTCGTTGCTGTATCAGAAGCTGGTGGAATCGGTTGTTTTCCGTCCTTAAATTATAGAACTCCCGAACAACTCAGAGAAGGCTTAAAGGAAATTCGATCTAAAACAAAAAAACCAATTGGTGTTAACCTCATCCTCCACAAAGAACACAATCCTAATTGGGCAAAACAATTTGAAATTGTAATGGAGATGAAAGTCGAGCTCATCATAACTAGCCTAGGTACTCCACGTACAATTGCAAAAGAAATTAAATCAAATGGATCTACTCTATTTTGTGATGTCACAACTTTAAAACATGCACAATTAGTTGCCAAGTCAGGCGCCGATGCTCTCATTGCCGTCTCACAAGGGGCAGGCGGTCATGCTGGTAATATCAATCCTTTTGCCTTAATCCCTTATTTAAAAAAAGAAGTTGGACTTCCAGTTATTGCCGCGGGTGCCATATCTTCTGGATCTCAAATGGCGGCAGCTCTCGCTCTTGGCGCTGATGCTGTATACATTGGGACTAAATTTATTGCAACACCTGAATCCAGAGCACAAAATGAATACAAACAAATGTTAATTGATTCATCTCCAGATGAAATTATCTACACTGAAAAAATTTCAGGAATTCCAGCCAATTGGTTATCCAAATCCGTAGAAAAATCGCCAGAAATTTTGGTCGATGGACCTAAAAAAATCGCAGCAGGTCATGCTGGAGGTGAACACGCGGTCGAACAGGAATACAAACGGTGGAGGGATATCTGGTCTGCCGGACAAGGAGTCGCTCAAATTGAAGAAATAAAGCCTGCAGGCGCAATCGTAAAACAAATAGCGGAAGAATATTTACAAACCTTACAAAGTTTACCCAAGTTAAGTTAAAAAGAAAAATCTACGCTTGAATTAAACTTTGAGCTCTACTTTGGTCTTTGAATAGCATTGACCATTCCTTTTGTATCCAAATAATCATTTGTTTTGTAAATTAAATGCCCATCGGAGCCTAGGACTAAAAAGAATGGCAGTCCGATTTTTAATTCAATGTATTTAGGATTTTCCTGAAATGTTTCAAAAATAGGGTCAGTATCATAAATCTTCCAAAGGATCGCCTTGTCTTTTAAAGATACGTTCAATTGGGAGTCTTTTAGAGTGAGCTTTTGGAACTCTTTGCAATTGGTACACCAATCTGCATAAAAATCTATAAATACAGGAAGGCCGGATTGTTTTGACATTCGCCAAACATCTGCTTCGTTTCGATACCATATCAAATTGCCATGTATTTCTTTTTGAAAACTCGATGAATCGAATGAATCGGAATTCAAATCAGAATTGGAAGTATTCGGAAGAAAATTCAAGTGTTTTAAAAAATTTCGATTGTTTTCAGAATTTACGTGTAATAAGAATAATGCGAATAGAAAAAACAATGTTGTGTTTAGGAGTGCTGACTTTACTCTTTGGTGGAGATAGTTTTCTGTGTTGGTTTTTAAAAAAAATAGGTAAATAACCAAACACCAAAGAAAAAAATACAATATAGCGGCCGAACTCTCCAGTCCCCAGATGTTTGTCGCTTTCTCCAAGTAAGTATACGAAAAGTATAAAATTAGCAGAGATAGAAAGGATTGGATAAACTTCATCCATTTGCCTGACTTTGGTAAGGCGAATCCAAAAACCCCAATGAGAAGGAAAGGCAAACCCAATCCCAATCCAAAAAATAACATTTTTATCGAGGTGCCTAAAAGAGATAGAATCTGGATTCCTTCATTTTGGTTGGAAATGAGTTGCACGAGAACTGTCACAACTACCGGTCCAACACAAGGGGAGGACAAGAGTCCTGCTCCTACACCTAGAAAAAAACTATTCGCATAACTCGATTTTGATGATGAAAACTGGTTTCCTGAAAAAATGGGAATGATTAGCAGTTCTGCCGAAGTAAGCGCGAGGATAAACAATAGATAGGAAAAAAATAAGTTTGTCTCAGGATATCTCAAGAAGGTATTAAAAGCACCACCAGTAAATCCAGCAATCAACCCGAATCCAAAATAAGTCGATGAGAGTCCCATATAATAAACTAGTGGGTGGCTCCATTTTTTTTGGGAGGCATCAGCTGTTCTTTTGCTCAAAATTCCTGCAGTGATAGGATAGAGCGGGTATACACAAGGAAGCAAACTAGCCAAAAATCCACCAATAAACAAAAACATAAGTGGTACAAAACCTAAACCACCACCTAAAATCTGCTTTTCGATAAAAATTTGAAGTTCAGAAAACATAAAGAATTAAAACACAGTAGTTGCTTTGAATATCAGACTTCTATCCAATCGACCATATACCGAAATGGGGTTTTGGGTCGGGGATTGGATTTCCGCTTCATATTGAACACGATTTCTCACTTCACCAAAACTGTCTACATACCATTTATTCGGTTCACCACGTCGATCGAAAGATCGAGTTTCTCCATAACCGATAGCAAGTCTTGTTTCTCCCATGGCGAACCACTCTCCAAAAATCTGCCTTTGGATATAATAAGATTTGTCGGAATAAATATCCGCAACCCTTGGATCCTTGAATCGAACCCATGGCTCTTGTTCTGTGGTTTCTGTTTCTCTGACGCCTGGAGTGGGTCCACCAGTTCCAATTTCACCACGAAAGACAACTCGCAAGGTTTTATTCCCTAATCCCAACCATAGATAACCACCGCGTCCAATCCGTTCTGGAACTTTTTCAGCAAATGCGAAAGGTTGGTTCAGATCTCGAATTTCACCACCCAATTTCTTTTTTGCAAGTCCCCCAATTCCAAAATTAATATATTCGCGATATATAACATTAGCTTCAATTGCCCACACATTTTCCATCGAAAGAGAAAGTGAACCTCTTTTCCTGGTATTCGGGTTGTTGTCACTAAGAAGGCAATTAGTTCTACCCTCACGACACTCATCCCCAGCATTTCCAAATGCATTGGCCCTTCGACCAAGAAGGTGGAGTCCAGTTTTAAAGGAATCCGTCCATTTTTCTTCCCAGCTTAGTTTAACAATCCCGTCAAAGCCAGTTCCAGATACATTCTGAACACTTCTGTACCCTTCTCCATTTACAGTTGCTAGTTGAAGCGAAAGGGATCTCCAAGTTCCGATGTAATTTAATCCAAGGTCAACTGGGTCTTTTGCAAAACCTAATGATTCGAGTGGACTTCTGTCGATATAACGCCAATCATAATACCCTGACCAAACAGAAAACATATGAGGAAGTTCAAACATTCCAAATTGAAGTGTATGTTTAGTTGAGCTAAAACTCCAGGTTTTTGATACATTCGCCCTACGTATTGCAAATATGTAGGGGTTAGATTTATTTCCCCCATCCGTGGCTGTATTTTGGCTGATTGCATCTCCACGGAGTATCTCTCCCCAAAATTCAACTTTGACACCTGTTTCTTCCCATTGTTTTGATACAAAAAACAAAGTCCATGGAAGGGAAAATCCTGACCTGTCAGACGGAGAAAGATCTGTTGTTCCGGACGCTTTGTCCCGGATTCGGTAACTAAATGTTGGAGTAACAATAGCACCCAACTTCAAACCATAATATCCGTCTGGCTCATCTTTTTTTGTTGTAACAACCTCTTCGCTTAACAGAGATGATGCGAAGAAGAATAAAAAACAAAAATAAAATTTTTTAAACACTACTTTCCATACTTTTCATCAGGTAAAAAACCATCCGAAGTCCAACCAATTGGTTTGTGGCATGGGAGGCAACGAGAAAGCATCGGCATCGATTTCATTCTTTCCTTCATAAGGATTGTCGAACCTTCTTTGGTTATCAGATCTTTGTACTCATTTTTTTCCAAATCTGTTGCACCTTTTGCCAATGCTCCGCCGGTTCCTTTCGTAAAGTCCGTACCATTGATATTGACCTTTCCTTCACAAACACAAGTGTAACCCTTTTTTTCCTTTTCTTCGTAAAACACACCAAATGCGGTTCCACGAACACCAGCTGTTGTGGTCGGAGTACTAACTTGAAAATTGCCGGACTGGAATCCCTTCACTCGGAACCAGGATGCTCCCGTCTCAACGTGAATGCTCGAGGTTTTTTTCTTAGCATCCCACTCTTTTAAAGTGAAATCCGTGTTGGGTTGGAGGCGGAACTCGGATTCTTGGAAGGTAAAATCAACTTTGGATCCGTTTCCCGTTTTGATTCGGTCACCTGGACGAATAGGATCGTTTATTTTCAGTGCCTTCCATAGTTTTTTTTTGCAAAAGCCTTGATT
>JALOTI010000293.1 GCA_025457985.1 Leptospira sp. | reverse complement strand
GATCCAGTGAATCCACAAGTAGCAGCTGGGCTCACAAAGTTATTCCAATCAGCACTCAGAATGCCAGAGTCCATAAAAGATCTCGCAAAAAAATCATTAGATACAGTCGTAGCCTCTCCCACACTTTCGAAAGAAGTGAGAGAGGTTGTCGACCTTCTTCTAAAGTAGCTTATTCGTACATCCCTTGGATTAGAGATTTGTACTTATCATGGATGATATTTCGCTTCATCTTAAAAAGATTGGTCAATTCATCTCCGACTTCCATGGGTTTTGGTAAAAATCTAAAGTCAGTAAGTCTCTCAAAGGATTTAAAGCCGTTTTCACTAGAGATTTGTTTTTTGATGATATTTTGGTAGTAAGTCCGAACTTCCTTATTGGAGTTGAGATCTTCTCCTTCCGTCCACTTTAAACCCGCTTCCTTCATTCGTTCCTTGTCTGGCCAAATAAGAGCCGTTAGGGACTTTTGATCCTGACCAACCACAATTACTTGGTTTACCATTGCATTCTCTAAAAGAAGATTTTCGATAGGAACAGGTTCCACGTTTTCCCCACCGAGTAAAACGATTGTATCCTTCACACGGCCACGAACTGAGACCGTATCATTGAATGAAATGAAACCTAAATCTCCAGTATTCAACCAACCATCTCGGATCGTTTTATTGGTTGCTTCTTCGTTTTTATAATAACCCTTCATCACCTGTGGTCCTTTCACATGGATGACACCCATTTTTCCCCGTGGAATCACTTCTCCTTGGTCGGAGAGAATTTTTACACTGGTTCCCTCTGGCCATTTTCCAACAGAACCTTGGATGACTTTACCTACCTCACGAACAGCGATAATCGGTGAACATTCCGTCATCCCATAACCCTCGTAAACCGGTATACCGATAACATTAAAAAACTCATCCACATGAGCAGGTAGAGCTCCACCCCCAGAGATTGTTCCTGAGAGTCTGCCACCTAACACATCTCTAATTTTTGCAAAAACTAAACCGTCTAAAATTTTTGCTATTAGGAAAAGGTTAACTACTGCAGTAATCGAAATAGCCGTATTTTTTGCTCTCTCGAAAGGAGATTCTTCTTTTGTAAGAAGTTTGTTTCCGCTCAAATAGTCAGAACCATCTTTGAATTTTTTAACAACATCATATGCGAAATCAAAAAGTTTTCGTTTGTTCTCGGGGGCTTTTTCCAATTTCTGTTTGATACCTAGGTAGAGGTTTTCCCAGAGTCGAGGAGCTGATGCCATAAACGTCGGACGGATTTTTGTAAAATCATCACGTAGGTCACGAACATTTGTGTACGCAATACTTGCCCCTTCTGCAATTACAGCATAATCAATTGCTCTTTCAAAAATATGCCATACAGGTAGTATAGAAAGACAGGTATCAGAAGAACTCAAACCGACCTTTGGCGGTACCTTCACCACATTATATACCATGTTTTGGTGACTCAACATGACTCCTTTTGGCATTCCAGTGGTACCCGATGTGTAGATAATCGTAAAAAGATCATCAGGTTTCACTTGTTTGGTTCTAAGTTCTAATGAGGGAAGATTTTTTCGCAGGTTTTCTCCTTCAGTGATGAGGAGTGACATAGGTAGTGCTTTATCATCTTTGGATGAAAAGCTTGGATCAAGAATAATTACTTTTTCAACTTTTGTGTTGGGAAGGATTGGCTTTAATGATTCATAGAGTTTTTCGTGTTCCACAAAACAATACCGACTTTCCGAGTGAGTCAGTATGTATTCAATTTCCTGAGGAGTAGAGTCCGAACCACGTGGGACGTTGACTGCTCCATTCAAAAGTACTGAAATATCCGCAATCGCCCATTCCACTCGGTTGTCGGCCATAAGACCAACGCGATCACCAGGCTTTAATCCCATTTGAAGAAGGGAGAGAGCTAGATTTTCGGAAGCTCTATAGACATCGGAAAAGGTACGTCCTTTAAATTGTTTATTAGAGTCTTTGGAATAGAAGATTTCCTTCTTTCCAAAATTTTTCTGCGCATAGGCAAAAACATCATTTAAGGTCGTAAAGTTTTTCATGTAGATCATTTTCTCCGATTTTACCAGAATCTTAAGGATTTTTGGGTTTGTTCAAGTAATATTTTGATCGAAAGGTTTTTCCGCTGGTCGTTTCCAAGTAGGATTGAAATACGGGGTCATTTTCGATTGTGGAGAACAATCGGATATCACCGAGTAGACCTTGCGACATATAAAGATGTCCTTCTGACTCCTTATTTAGTAATAACGAAACTCGCGCGAGTTTATATAGAACCGTTGGTAAAAAGCTCTTTTCACCACCAATTTTAAGAGATTTTTTTAAGTCCTCATAAGCATCCGTAAAATTTCCCAAGTCGAGTTGACAAGACCCTCGGTAGTAAAACAAAAAGAACCTGGGGAGAGGGAGAAGCCGTTTTGGATTCAAACTTTCTAAGGTGGATACGCAGGATAATGGATCGTTATCCATATACTGAGAGTAAGAAAGATTTAATACCAGTTCTGCATTGGATTCTCCATTGGTTCTTTGGTAACGATCAATTGCTTCCGAATACGTTTGTTTGGCTGATTTAAAATCTGATATTAGGTAGAGTTGGTAATACCCCTTATAAATCAATACATCGAGGGAATCAGATTCACAGATATTCGATGAAAAAAATTCTTCTAACGTACGGTTAAAGGCAGAAAAGTCTCTTTCTGCATATTCTAAATTGGCAATCTTTTTCAAAAGATGACAAGTTCTTGGAGTAACAACAATCATTTCTTTTTTGTATTCGGAAAGTGAGATTCGATATAGGGCTAGGGCTGCATTTGTTTTGCCTGATTCTTCAAGTAAAACTGCTTCTCTTTCTTCTTTTTCACCGATACCATCGCAAAATGTCATTCGATTGTTTTCAAAAAAACAGACTCTCTCCCGATAGCCATTTTCGTTCGCATCATATTCAATTTTTGCTAGGCTACAGTTTTTATAGGTCCACCATTCATCAGGACCTCCAATTTCATTTCGATCTTTTTCCGTGCTTATTGGGCAACGAAGACCATTGATATTGGTGTATTTGGTGAAAGAATCTTTTTTTCCATTTTTACTTTCATCTTCTTCTGTTAAATGAAGAAATCCCTGAGCATCAAAATATTCCCATTTGAAAGGTAAAAATTTTGTTCCATCAAAACCAAAGGTAATCTGAATTTGAGGTTCATTGGATCTATTGCGAGAGTAACAAACAAACTCATTTCTATTAAATCCTACTGTTCCGATAGGATCACCATAAAAATCGGATAGGGTTCTTCGGATCTCCGTTTTGTATCTTGGAATCGGATAATTCGTACTTTTTTCCAGATACTTTTGGCAGAACCAAAGAATCTTATGATTCAAAGCGTCTTTTATGAGAGTTTTTGGTGTATCTGTCTTAAAAATTGTTCTGCGTTTGGGTGAATCATCCTGAATATCAAATTCCTTTTCAGTTCGAAGAATTCCCTCCCAAAACTCTGCATAATTTAACGCATATAAAACTTGCGATCCCGTAACCAAAAAAAGGATGGAAAGGATCCATCTCCCAAATGATCTACTCAAGTTTTACTTTTTAAATAGAGGTCATAAAGAATTGGATTTTCATATGGATTTCCCACCTTTCTGATAGAAAAAAGTTGGTGAAGAGGTGGTCCGTTTTCTAAAAAAAAAGCACCTTGGTCATTATTGTATCGTATAATGCCTGTTTCCTGAGTTAAGTTTCCTCCTTTTGCAATTGTATGTTCTATGATATCTTCTTCGAACAAATCTTTGTCATATTTATCCTTCACACCGGTAAAAATATGGACCGTATAATCTTTTTCATTTGTTATG
>JALOTI010000292.1 GCA_025457985.1 Leptospira sp. | reverse complement strand
TCAGAACTTGGAAAAACAATTCATAGGAAGGCTGAATAAATGACTGGTTACGGTTATGAAGGTACCCTCAATAAAAACGAATCCAACTATGATTACTCGGATTTGGCAATAAAAGTTTATCCTGAGAAATCCCAAGATCCGATTCCTCCAAAGTGGGGGTGCTTGATTCATCCCGATGAATGTAGACGAATCCTATTTCTCGGTAACGAACCTTTGGTGACAACAAGGGGGACACAATTAGAAAACTTCCAACTTAAGAATTGGATCGATCAGACAGTTTTAAGTTTTGGCCAAATGATAGAGTGGGATATTTATCCGAGGCTTTGGCGCCATAGACCTTCACCTAACGCAAAAGGACGAACTGACTTGAATCCTTCAGGTGAAATTGAAGATTTTGCGGAATGGGAAGATAGGTATGACTACGATCCGACAAGATCATCGAAATTCATGGTCCGCTTGCGGAAGAAAAACGTATGCGCAGTTCACAAGTGGATGCTTGTGAGTCCCTGGACCGGAAGTCGGTTTATCGATCTCCGAGAGAGAATGGTAGCGAAGTTTAGAGAGGGGATTTTGGAAGCGGTGTTTGTTCGGACACCTTGGGGTGGGCTTGCGCCTAATTCAATCGGATTACAGGCATGGAGAGGAATGGGAGTTGGAGGAGGGGTTTTTCCTGGAGCTTACGAGATCGATTACACAACCGGATATGATCATGCAAGTCGAGTTCCAATGGAGCTCAAGGATGCAGTGCTAAAATATTTTACAATCTGTGTAATGTCATCTTATGGAGATGGAATCATCGGAGGTGTTTCCAATTATTCAACTTCAGTAGGTGTAATTTCTGAGAGTCTTGGAACTACTATGTCAGCTACTTCTGCTTTCTTTGGAGCCAGAATCAAACAACTATCAGATGAATTAGTAGATTGGCATAAAAAGTTCAAAGGGAAATACACGGGAATCAAGTTCGGAGTTCTCTAAGGATGCTTCTCCGATAATTTTACTTCGATCTATGCTTGGGAGATATGAGCTCTCAAGGCGATTCCCGAGATGAATTTGTTCCACAAACAATTCATTTAACTCAGAAAGATAACTTTAATCCAGATGGATCCCATAACATGGAAAAATCCATTTGGGGAAGATTCAATCAATGCTTTGTTGCTTCAAGTGTTGCAACAATGACTCAAAATGCAAATTACCTCTCTTCTGAAGGAAAAATTGATCCAGATAAGCGATGGTTCATGGATGAATTCTCTTACAACAGTCTGTTGAATGGAGCCATCCTTGAACGTGCAAAGAATGGAGAGATTAATGTCAAAGAAGGTTTCAATGAAGAGCCATCTAAGGTTCGATTCCTTTGGCTAAGACACGCTGACTTAATGTCACTTATGTTTGGTGACTATTCCAAAAAGAAATATCATTACCGTTTTTATTCCTACAGCGAAAAGGAACTGATCAATTCCACAAAGTCAGGACTTCAAACGCTCTTTTCCGTAAAAATTCGAGAAATCTATGGATCTGGAGATGGCCATATCGTTTCTTCTTGCGGCCTTCGCTACAATGGTAAAGGGGAAGTGATTGGTGTTTTTATTCAGGATCCTGCAGGATCCCTTTTCGAGAAGAACTCTTATAGGAATGATCTCTTCACTGGAGAGAAGGTTTATTGGAGTCTATCTCAACTTAGGCGAATCACGAAGATTGGCTGCCATATTATGAAATTGGAGGTAAGAATAAATGGATAATATTGGATTTATAGATGTTATTTGGGGCTATGCAAAGGCGATTTTTGATTTTGGCTACATGCTTGCCATATTCTTTATTTGTTTGTATTTATTTCGATTTTCACCTTGGTCCACAGATTTTGAAGACGGAAAGAAGAAACAGAAATGGACTCTCTATATCGGAATCGTTTTGGGATTTATCTTTGTATCTCTAAAATTCGCATTAGTAGGATTCTCTCAAGAGATCTGGGTTTATCATGTAAACTTGATCATAAGTTTTTGTACGATAACTTCTATTTATGATTACCTTGCGTCCTACCTGATTAAAAAACTCGAACTCTTAAATAAGAGGGAAGAGAACCATGAGTAGGTGGTTATTTGCATTGTTTCTCTTCCTTTTTATAAATTGCGGATCCGTCCAAAGGATGGAATCAGCGTCCACAGATATCCTCACCGAGTCAGCTGTTGAATTGGTTGGAAATTCAAATCTCACTCCAGAAGAGAAGAAGTCTCTCACGGAGAAGATTCGAATCCTTCAATCTGAAATCAAAAGTCGGGACCGCAGAATCAGTGAGCTTGAGAATGAAATTGAAGCCCTCGGGAAACAACACCTAAAGCTTCAGAATCGATTTTCTGAGGCTCAAAGAGATGCTGGGAAGGGTGATGGGTTGCGAGGGCTAGGATATTGGATCCTTGCGATCTTCGGATTTATTATAGTCTTATCAATCCTTTACCTGGTTCTCAAAGGGAAAGAAAGTCAGAATTCCAAGGTTAGTCGGATGATTGAATAAGTCAATACAAGGATAAGAATTGTAAAAATTCCTAAACATTTAATAAACTCACTTTATATTTCTTTGAAATTCTGTTCAATTAATCTAAGCCTTTTTGATCAGAAGATTGAATTAAATACCTTGGGAGTATTTCTTGAGCACTCGAAGAAATAATACCTGTTTTAATGTCAATAGAACGAGAATTAATAACTACTTCTGATTTAGAACCTTTTATTGTGGATACGACAATTGTATCGGCACCCAAGAATTCACCTAATTTCACTCTAATTTCATCACTCGTTAATCCTTCTCGTTGAAATTGTACTTCTTTTAATACGCTATCCAAAAGTCTCCTTTCCACAATTATATGGCTACTACCTGAAAATTGTGTAACAAGTGATTCGGATAGTGATTTTCCAAAAACAAGACTCTCATTATTTACACCAACACCATCAAAGATTGCAATTTTCTTCGATGATGGTAAATTTTTCATGAGCTGCGTTCCTAATCTTTTAAAATGATTCTCGATAGTTTGAGCTTGTCCAAATATCACTGCACTTTCAATAAAATTGATTGGATATTGCTTTCTATCTTTTCCTTCTAATTCAACTATTGCAGTCGCAGTATACGTCCCATTTAAAATATAAGTAACCGTAGCCTTTTGATTATTCTCCGGAATTTGAATATTGGCTATGATTGTTCCTGTAGGCCAATCAGAAGCTTTTTTTTCAATATTTTTGAAAGAAAGATCCACAATTATCCTTCCGTTCTGTTTCCCGTTCTTCACAGCATTGTTTGCTATCGCAAATGCAATTGGTGCTGTCAGTTCAGCAATGTCTTCCGGCTTTGCGCAATTAAAGGAAATGATGCAAAGAGACACAATCCAAATTAATTTTCTCATTATTTTCTCCATCTAGAAAAATATTATTTAGTGATACTTCGGATTCCAGCTAAGAACAGGAGACTATTCTTGCGGATGCAAAAGAAATGTCGAATAGAAACTCGCCGAAGAATATGCAATCACGAAGCAACCCGGAAAGTTGCTGTAGTGCGAAGCTATAACTTGTTAATTATCCAATGCCTTTATCAATTTTGCACTTTCTTCTTCTAGCCTTTCTTTAAGTAAAGCGGAAGAATCATTTTCAAATTCCTTAACGGTCGCTGCTGAATAAATATTTTCCATAATCCATTTTCGTGCGTTATCCAACTCCGTGGAAGGATCAATATCTCGACTTCTCTTAGAGTTTGAGTATCCAGCATATTGAGGAGAAACGACATCTCTAAATTCATCTGTCAATCCTATTACGGCATTTATTAAATACCCCCAAAGTGGTGGAGAATAGACAGACATGATGAATAC
>JALOTI010000291.1 GCA_025457985.1 Leptospira sp. | reverse complement strand
TTTTTCTTTAAAAATGTATCCTCTGACTCTACCTCATTCGAAGAAGTTGAAGCCGAAATGGAGCGTTTAGGAAAGGAAATGGAAAAATATAGCATGGAAATTGAAAAATATGGTTTCCAGATGCAAGGAAAATACGGCGGGCAAATGGAAAAATACGGTGCAGAAATAGAGCAAATTTCTCGCAAAATGCAGATTCCACAGAAAAAAATTCAAGAACTTTCAATAGAAATGCAAGAAGCGAGTTTGGCTATGCAGAAATTAGAAATGAAATATGATGATGGAAAAATGCCAGCCGATGTCAAACAAAAGATAGCTGATTTGCAGAAAAAAGAGCGTGATTTAGAAAAGCGAATGATGGTTTATGAGCAAGAAATGCAGAAAATAGAAGCCGAAATGCGTCCTTTTGAGCAAAAAATGAACAGTTTGCATCAGCCAATGGATAGTTTGAGTAAACTCATGGAACGCTACTCAAAACCAATGGATAGCCTCGGTAAAATCATGGAGGAAAAAGGGAAAGTGCTTGAAAAATTGGCACAGGAAGAAGAAGTTCGATTTAAAAAACAAATTAGAGCTTTTGCTGATATGCTTTTTAGTGAAGGTTTAATAAAAAACAAGACAGATTTTGAAGTGCGTTTAAAAGGCGATAAACTTTTGATTGATTTAGAGCCACAATCAGCGGCAGTTTATGAAAAGGTTTGGAATTGGATTTATCAAACTTGGGGAACTCTTCTCTTTCGGCTAATGCGGTGTTGATGGAAAGACCTCTTGCAGAAAGCCCGTATACTTGGCCTTTTGAAATCAACCTAAAGTAACTTCCTCCTTGGAAAACACAAAACTCTTCCAAAAAGTTTGGATCATTGATTGGATAATGGATTCTAAATCCCGTATAATGGAGCGATTTTGTTTTTTCCGAAAAATCGCTAGAGAGTTTTAGGTTTCCAAAATCAAAGCGAGAGGCATCGTAGTTGATCTCTCTTGGCAGTTCGTCAATTATTTCAAAAACTTTGACTCCATCAGAGTATAAATGTCCAGGATGAAAAAATTGCAATTGAAATGGCAAACCTAAGTTTTTCCAAACTGCAACCTCTGGTTTGTATTTAATATTCGAATATTCATCGAAACTTATTCCCGTTAAACCATCTATTTCTATCTCTTTGGGAGAAATGTATTTTTGATCTAATTTTTTTCTAACTAGGACATTAAATTCTTCAAAATTAAATTCCTTTTGAGATGACTCAGCAAACAAAAAAGAATAGAAATCGTTAAGATTTAAGTTTCCTGATCTAAGCGAGCTAATGAAAACCAAAACCAGTGCGATTGCAGAAAAAAAAAGATTAAGTCTCTTCATCAGATACAAATTTTAAGTATACCTGTCAGAAAACGAGAGTTTTTCTTTGAAATCAAAGGATTGTCTAGGCCTTATTCTTTTTTAATACTGTCTCGATGCTAGATGTAAAGATTGACACACAATTGTATCATACGATTTTATGAGATCGTAGTTCGATATGTTCAAAAAAATTACTGTATCAAGCCTTTTTCCATACCTCATCTTCTTCCTAACTGCTCTTCTTTTTTTCAGCATTGTCAAAAGAGATAATTCTGTTGTTTATGGTGACTCTGGATATATGTGGATCCAGTCAGTCGACCTTCAAAAAACCAACTTTTCAAGTTTTGCATTCCAGTATCCGGGAGAGAGTTTTGATAGAGAAGGGTTGTTTTTGCCGTTTACTGCTCCTTTTATTGGGGGCTACCAAGGTAAGTTCTATATTGATTTCCCACCTTATTTTCCCGTGTTTATTGCCATCCCTCAACTTATTTTTTCGAACACATATTCTGTGTATCTGTTTCAACTGGTGTTTGCGGCCATTTATCTCACATCTTTTTTTGGTATCCTAAGATCGCTAGGTATCTCAAAACTAGAATCTTATATCTTAACCTTTGTTATGTTATTTTGTACAACGGTATTTACTTACAATTTAGCAATTCATGAGTATTCGATTGGGTTAGGATTTTTATACTTTGGTTTCTTTTGTCTTCTCAAGGCGGTTGTAAGTTTGGAAGATTTAACTCCGAAACAAAACGTTACACTAAATCAAAAAATACTTCTTTTGGTATCGGCGATTTCATTCGGAATATCCCTTTTCTTCCGGTTGGAATTTATCTTTTCGATTTTTTCTTGGGTTTTTGTATTTTTTCTCTTTCAAAGGATTTCGTTTCGAGACAGTGTCCTTTGGTTTGGACTTGGATTCCTTTCGCTACTGGGGATTCTATTCTATTGGAACTATACAATCCATGGTCATCCACTTGGCTTTCGATACACACTGACTATGAATAATCCTCATACAGTAGATATCCCTCGATCTGAAATTCTATGGGATCTATATTTTGGTAAATTACGCGGTTTCTTTTATCAATCCCCTTACCTAATTATTTTTTTAGTTATTGGTATCGTCCAACTAATTCTGGATAGGTTTAAAAATGGGTTACCGAATAGAAAAATGGAAATATTTTTATCAATTTCATGTCTCTCTGCCTTTGCAGTTTCGTTGACAGCACCCAATCACGGAGACCATCTATCTCCTCGTTATCTTTTTGGAATCTATCCTGCGTTATTTCTCTTTTGTTACTTTTCTTTTGAGAAGCTTTTTTCGAAGTCAAATTCGTATGTCCGGATTGGTATTTTGTCACTTCTAGTCTTGGCATTTTTCTTCTCGGGCAAACAGCTCTTTAAAAATATAAAATTTATCAAAGAATCTGATCAATTTGTTCGACAAATTTCTGATATTGTAGCTAAACAGCCAGAGTCAAAAATTGTTCTCTTAGATCAAGTTTTGGCAAAAAATTTACAAACAATCCATTTCCAAAAGGATTTCTATTTTACCGACCTCTCGAATATCCCTAAATTCTTTGAAAAATCGGGCTTTTCCAAGGCGGATGTTCTATTTTTGAGTTCGATACATACAGACAATTGTTACCTGGGAGGAACAGTCTGCGAGGATCGTTCTGGAGTCTTGAACCTAAAGTTCTATAAATCAAAATAAGGACATTTTTTGTTCCCTTGGAAAAATCTTTGTAAGTTTTAGATTTTTTTTTTCGTCCATTGATCTAATAAATATGGGATTCATCGAACAGGATAGAGGCGACCTCCAAAACTCATCACTTCCGAAAGGAATCTCAAGTTGTCTCATCCGATTTGAGGATAATGAAAAATCCGAAGTTCTTTCTGTGGAATTGTCGGAGATGGATTCCTTTTTTTTCATTGAGTTCTCGGACCGTTTATTCCCAAAAACTTCTAACCGAAACGATATTTTGGTGTTTCAGATAGCAGATTTAGAAGATCCCAATTCAACTGGATACTTTCTTAAGTGGTTGGCGATAGTCCATAGGATTAAGGAAACCAATAGCGAAGGAAAAAACCAGTTTTTACTGGATATAGATTCCACCCACTTAAAAGTATTTATAGAATTTTTGAGCGATTCTTCTAATCTCTGTAAGCTGACCTTCGTGGATATCACGGATGAGATTCAGTCGGTATCACAGATCGAACATTTTTTTGAAACCAATTTAGGCCTTCTTGCTATAGCCGACTTTTTTGGTCGATTCCATAGGTTGAACCTAGGTTGGCAATCTGTTTTAGGATATACCATCGACGAACTTTTGACAAAAAATTATCTTGATTTAATCCACCCCCAGGACCGCGAAAAAACGATTCGTGCTGTCGAAAAATTGATGTTAAACGAAGATTTAGTAAATTTTGTGAATCGATTTGTGAAAAAAAATGGCGAAATCGTTCACTTTGAATGGAGAGCTAGGTCTAGGGGTGAATTTATTTTTGCGAACGCTCG
>JALOTI010000290.1 GCA_025457985.1 Leptospira sp. | reverse complement strand
TCTGGATTGGCAAGCAATGTACGTGCTATGGATATCCTCTGCTTTTGCATCAGAATTTATTGAATCTTTTGAAGATGGTTATGATACTATTGTAGGGGAAAGAGGTGTGATGTTATCGGGAGGACAAAGGCAGAGGATATCCATAGCACGTACATTGCTTGCCAATCCAGAACTACTCATTCTCGATGAAGCTACATCTGCTCTGGATACGGAATCTGAGCGATTGATTCAACAAGCCTTTGTTCGTTTGTATGAAAACAAAACAGTAATTATCATTGCCCATCGACTTTCTACTGTTAAAATAGCGGATACAATATACTATCTTGAAAACGGCGAGATTGTTGAAAGTGGAACCCACCAAGATTTACTTGCAACAACAGGTTCAAAGTACAAAAGACTATATGAACTTCAGTTTTCAGGCTCCCATTAACAACTAAACTTAATGTCTTACGCGAGCATACTTGCTCCACAATTGGGACAAAACTTTGCGTTTGGTATAGAAATGGAAAATCCGCAGGAATGGCAATTCCAAGGTGCAAATTTTCCTGATGCAGTTTGATTTCCTATTGCAGCTGTTATCTTGCCCATTTTTTGATTTGGATTCGATTTTGTTTCTTCGAGGGAAGATTCAATTTCATCCAAAGCTTGGATATAGGGAATTGATTGGCTTTGGAACTCCTCTTCAGAAAGTTTTCCAGAATCAAAATCAGAACGGACATCTTTTAAAGAATCGAGTAAGTTTCTTTTTTTTTGAAGAAGTGGCTGTAATGCTTCTGATTCGTCTCTACCGAAAGGTGAAACCTCTTCTTTGAATCGAAAGTAAAATATTAGAAAAGGCAAAACTAGAATCAACCCAAACAGAAGATAATAAAAAACTAAAAGAAAGTCCATACTGATTAGAATTTGGACTTTTTCTTTTTCTGCAATCTCTTTATCCTGTTAGAAAGGATTTATTGAATATGGGTGTAACAAACAGTTTAATTGAAAGCAAACTTATGACTAGTGAAGAAGTTGCGAATCGTTTGCCGAAAAATGTGACCTTAGGCTGCTCGGGCTTTACTCCCGCTGGATACCCGAAACTAATTCCGGAAGCTTTTGCTAAACGGATTGAAAGAGAATCTAAATCAGGCGAAGGTTTCTCAATCAACCTTTATGCAGGTGCATCAACAGGAGATGAGCTGGATGGTGTACTCGCGCGAACAGGGGCCCTTAAACTTAGGATTCCGTATCAATCTAATTCTGATTTAAGAAGTAGAATCAATGGAGGCTCAATTGACTTCATAGATATGCACCTATCGCATGTGGTCAAATATATCGAACATGGAATATTGCCAAAAATTAATGTGGCAATCGTTGAGGCTGTTGATGTAACTACCGATGGCAAAATCTATTTGAGTACATCTTCAGGAATGAGTGCCACCTATCTAAATGCAGCCGAAGAGGTTTATATAGAACTAACAGATGTTCACCCAATAGAACTTAAGGGGTATCATGATATCTATCTTCCAGCTCATAAAGAGAGAGCTATGCCAATTCCTATTCTTACACCGAGTGATAGGATTGGTTTGCCATACATTCAAATCTCTACTGAGAAAATAAAAGGAATTGTTCGCTCAAGTAAAAAAGATGCAGCGACTATTTTTAAAACTCCTGACTCTGATTGTCAATCAATCGCAGGACATGTGTTGGAATTCATTCAACATGAAATCCAAATGGGAAGAATCCCAAAAGAATATCTGCCGTTTCAAAATGGTGTAGGGAATATTGCAAATGCGGTGCTATCAAGTATGGCAAAGGATTCAAAATTCCATGCTATAGAAATGTATACGGAAGTAGTTCAGGATTCTGTCTTTGATTTGATTGACGCAGATAAATTAGTAGTAGCGTCTACATCTGCATTGACTTTTTCAGCAAAAGGGTTGGAACGATTCCATTCAAATATAAATGAATGGAAATCTAAGTTTATCATACGGCCTCAAGAAATTTCAAATCATCCTGAAGTGATCAGGAGAATGGGCTTAATTGCAATGAATACAGCGATAGAAATAGATATCTATGGTAATGTGAACAGTACGCATGTTATGGGGACCTCAATGATGAATGGAATTGGTGGGTCAGGTGATTTTACGAGAAATTCTCATTTAAGTATTTTTATGACTCCTTCTGTTGCGAAGAACGGAGATATTTCCGCTGTTGTTCCTATGGTTTCACATACCGATCACAATGAACACTCGACGATGGTTTTCGTAACAGAACAAGGTCTTGCAGATTTAAGAGGATGTCCTCCTAAAAAGCGAGCTGAGCTTATCATAAACAAATGTGCTCATCCAATATACCGAGATAGATTAAGAGAGTATTATGAATCAGCTCTCGTCAAATCTAAGGGAAAACACACTCCTCACGACTTAGAAAATGCACTCAATTGGCATATCCAATTTTTGAAAACTGGAACAATGAAATAGATTTGGATTGACAAAACCCGATACCCTGAGGGGTATTGGGTATGAGTCTATCAGAAGAACAAATCAAATTGATCCACCGCATCAATCGGATACAAGGTCAATTGGAAGCCATAAAAAATAAAATCACGAACGAAGAGAAGGATTGTGAAAAAGCTATTCTCCTTTTAAAGGCGGCGCATCAGGCGATGAAAAAATTCGGTGAGGCCTATATCCACGAATACATGAATCATTGTTTCCAAGAAAAAAAATCTGCCAGTTTAATCGAATCCGATGTGAAAAAAGCAATTTCTGCCGCCTTCTCTCTCTGATCTAAATTTTTTTTGAACAAATACCCTTTTTAGAAATGACATATATACCCCCATGGGTATATATGGATATTAATTCATATACTATAGGGGGTATGGTATGTATCTAGCTTCAACTAAAACATGGTATTTGGAAAGAGTAGTCTTTCTCGTTGCCGGACTTTTTACATTAGTGGGTCTTTCGATCGGTTACTTTTTGTCTCCATGGGGATTTCTCTTGAATTTGCTTGTTGGGATCAACCTTGTCGTTTTTGCCAGCTTCGGTTTTTGTCCGATGGCAATCTTTCTCGTGAAATGCGGAATCAAACCAAAAGAGCAAGGTTGATCGAATGAAACTTTGGTTTTTTTTAAGTATTCTAATTCCGTTTGCATTGTTTGGTGAAGGTCTGGAATTTTCCGAGTTATGGAAACAAATTGAGGAAAATTCATCGGAACGGAAGGCAAAATACCTACAATGGAAGGCGGGTGAGATTGCTCGGGATCGTTCAGATAGACATTTTTTGCCTCGAGTATATACGGATTTGAGGTCGTTTCAGACTAACGATCCAGCTTTAAATTTTTTGGGTAAGTTAGGTCAAAGAAGTGCAACTGACTCAGATTTTTCAACTGCCTCTACTCGAGTACGACCTAGTAATTTTTTAGATCAGAATAACCAACCTCATACGGGGCTCAATTCCGATTCTATAAACATATTCGCAAAAGATAATTTAAACTATCCTGGTAACCAAGTATATTCACGTGGAACTTTAGGTGTGGATCTACCACTCTATGAGGGTGGTTCTTCTAAAACAATGGCAGGTATGATGGAAAAAAGATCTGCCGGACTGAAACACGAATGGTTATTTGTACGCGATAGAGAATTTGCTCAGGCTGGATTTTACTATCGTGCAATCCAATCCTTGAAAGAATTTAAAGATCGTTTAGAAACAATCCAGAAGATTGAAACAAAATTTCAGTCAAACTACTCCTTAGGAAATAAAGGTAATCCTGTTGGATACTCTGGCTTTTTAGCTTTAAAGTCATTGAAAAATCAATTAAAAGTATATAACAATACAATTGATCTACAAATTACCGATTA
>JALOTI010000289.1 GCA_025457985.1 Leptospira sp. | reverse complement strand
TATGGTTTCACAAAGACTATGCGGAAAAAAGAAGAGAGGCTATTTCGGAATACTCGATGAGTAGAATCGAAGACTAGTTCAACAACGTCAGTTCAAATCTGGAAAAGGCATTTACCGTTTCTTTCTAGCGGGGAATGTCTTGACAGAGTTATCAAGATAACTATCTATTAGGCTAGCTTCATATATGTGATGTTATGCCAAAGTCCCTATACTTTATCCTATTTTTTTACTTCTTCGGATTGAGCCATTGTTACTTCCTTCCTTCACCAAGGAATCCGAACGATGACCATACGATCACAAAAAAGGAAGCAGAAAAAAATATAGCCAATTTTACATTTATGCGAACTCTTGCCTGCCAGTTTGAAGGATTCCAAGCACTCTTTTTCAGTCAATTAGGCAATGATGAAGATCCAAGTTATAAATCCCGAAGTGACGAAATCCTGTATGAAAGAAGAGCGGTCAATGCTTGTTTACGAAGTATTCTTGCCTTGCCGTGCCCTGAGTTTCCAAGGAATACTGAGCAGGCGGTCAGAGCAATGACTGCCACCATCGTTTCTAATCGTTACTTGAATTGTACATTCAAATCTATGAGATTTTTTGAATTTAAAAAACCACTTTCTGGAACTTTTTGGTAGGATGTTATGAAATCATTACAGATATTAAGTTCTCACTTCAATTTAGGTCTGTTAGTTTTATGGCTGTTAAATGATACTTTTTTGAAATCGGAATATCCTGGATTGGTTACAGGTAAAATTTCTGATATTATAGGAGTATTTTTAAGTCCTTTTATTGTAACGGCAATTATACATAGATTTTGGAAAATTGAAGAATCCTTCCTGTTATGGGGCTCCATAGTCTTTATTGCTGTTTTATTTTTTGGAATTAATATCGATCAATCCTGGAACGATTCCTTCTATTCCTTTCTGAGTTTTGGGTTCTCTACGTCTGGAGTTGCAGATCCCAGTGATTTGTTTTGTCTATTGTTATTGCCATTCACTTATCTTAGATTTCATTCTTTTTCGGCCTCAATTCCAATGAAAAGTAAAACTAAAATTTATACTCTTTTCTTTTCGATATTTGTGTTTATCAACACATCACCTCTCCCCTCGGGAAGAAGTAATCTTATGGATTATATTTTTCTTTTGAATACTACTTATGACACGCTCATATTAGAATCACCTATTGATAGTAAAACTGTTGCAAACCTAGAATCCTTTTCGTTTCGTTTTATCAGTTCACAAAACCAAAGTAAACCTTTGAGTTTTGACTCGCTTGAGATTCCAAAAGAATGTAAAGATGTAAATGAAGTGCCGATTAAAACTGACTCTCCTGCATTAAATTATTCACCATCGTCAAGAACTCCTTCTATGTTATTTATGAATTATGTAATTGAAATTTATAAAGATACGAAGCTATCAGAAAAGATTCTTTCAGAAAAATGCAATACTCAGAAATGTGAATTGGATCTCACAACACTTCCCCCAAGTGAATATTTTTGGATCGTTCAATTGGAATATACATTTATAAGAGAGTGTAAGCGGTATTCGTACCTGCTAGCTCCAAACCCAAAACCGGGAATATTTGTTAGATCATTATAAATTCTATTTGTTGTTCCTTCCAAATTCCGTAGCTTTTACTCCGAAATCCATTGCATTGGAGGTATACCTTCATTATTGAAATGCAAAATTTTTAAGGAATCTCAGCTTGGTCTTATGCTTTTTATACGTAAATTTTCTTTAATCCTATTTCTTAGTTTCATATCTTGTTCTGTATTTACAAAGGAAAAACCTCCCGAGAACAATTCCCAAAAAATAGAGCGTCAAATACAAACAAAACTCTCAGAGATGGCGGATTCTGGATTGGATTCTGTCGCATACGCTGTATTATACGGAAACGGAAATTCTAAATCTGGTATTGTTGGCAATTTGTCTCAGAAACCGAATACACAACTTAAAATTGGAAGTATTACTAAACTTTTTACTGGTATCGCCATTTTACAGCTGCAAGAGCAAGGAAAACTAAGTTTGGATGACCCGCTCTCTAAATTCATACCAGAAGTAAAACAAATGGCTACGAGAGAGAAAAACTATCGTGAGATAACAATTCGAGATGTTCTCATCCATCGATCTGGATTGCCATCAGATCTTTCGAACGGATTCTTTTTAGATCCTAATGCTAGTAATGAAGATATACTAAAAAATTTTCGAGACCTGCCTAAAATTCTTCCAAATTTAGAACGAAACGAACCAGGGAAGGTTCATTCGTATTCCAATTTAGGATTTGGTTTGTTGGGAATCATAATTGAAAGATCAGCAAATCTTGGAATCGAAGAATACTTTCAGAAAAACATTTTCCAAAAAGCGAGTATGGTAAATACCAATCTTTTGGAATCAGACGACAAATCAAAGTTAAGCGATGGATTCAGCGGGTTATTCTGGAAGTCCAAAACCAATCGTCCTATTATACGTGATTTGACAGCAGGTTCCATAGCGACAACAGGGGACGATATGGTACGATTTATGAGATTCTTTTTTGCTAGTAAAAGAAATCAAGGTCTCCTGACTAAAAAATCCTTCGACGAATTTCATAAATCGCAAGTATCGGATAAGGATATAGATTCAATGGATATCGGGCTTCCCGTGATGAAAAAAAGATTTTTTGTAGATAAAAAAGTTTATTATTCCTTCGGACATTCAGGATCTCTTCCTCCATTTATCGCAGATTTGACTTACGAAATAGAGACCGAGACGGCATCCTTTCTTTCAACGAATACGCTAACGGTAGCGACAGGAAAGGTTATCCCGACAAATCAAAGTATATGGAAGCTACTTTTTGAGGGACAAACTGGCCACAAGCCAGAACCACCAGCTCTTCCCAAATTACAAAAATTAACAGAAACTACTGATTTTTTAGGAACCTATGTTTCTTCTTTGGGGATTCATGAGATCAAGGCAGGAAACCCGAACAAAATCAATCTATTCAATTTAGAATTCAACCTAACAGAAATAGAAAATCGTTATAAGCTGAATCTAGAAATTCTCTTTGGACTTATCACAATTCGTGATCCAGCTCTGGACTCTCTCAGAGTGGAATTTGAAGAATGGAAAGGAGAAAAAATATTCACTCTATACTCGGAGGAAAATCCAAAAGGTATCTTCGGTGTTGCTACCCGTTTCGAATCGGACTTTAAATTTCCTAAAAAAGAATTTTTTGGAGTGTATAAAACTAAAGATCCATTTGCCTTAACTCCAAAGATTATGTTAGAAAAAGATGATCGGGGTTTTACCAAATTAACCGTCTACTATATGCTAGGTGGTATGGAAAATCGGGCGACCTTTGCTTGTAAATTGGATCAGGCTGGCAATCTCCGCATTTTGGGTAACGGACGAAATCTGGGAGAACGATTGCTTCTAAACGATAGCGGGAAAGGACTTACGATCCTCTATTCAGGATACGAATTTGAAAAGGACTAAATAGTAGGGATGAGCTTTCGAAAGAATCCAATTGCTCTTTTGAATATAAGAGCAATTGGATTTTCTAATAAGATAATCCATTGAAAGTTTTCACCGATCTTCAACCATAGAAAAGCTAGTTTAACTTTTTATTTTGTTGACTTTCCCTCTTCTATGCGAAGCTAAGAAAATAAAGAATTTTTCTACTGGATACAGCATGATATGCCAAAACTGACAAGAAGGCAGATTTTGATGATCCCAGAATTTTAAGTTACACACTTTGTCCCCCAAAGGCACATCCTTGCGCCGAATGGCGCCGTTAATGCTGTTATGGTTGTGGACATGACGTCCATTTTGCATTGCAGGTGCGTTAAAAAGTTGTGGGAGTGTTAT
>JALOTI010000288.1 GCA_025457985.1 Leptospira sp. | reverse complement strand
CTATTTTTTGGGCCAATTGGAATTGAGTAAGATTCGCAGAAATTCGAAGTTGTCGAAGCTCTTGGTTTAATTCATTTGCTTGGTCAATCTTTTGGAAATACTTTGAATTTCCTGCATCAAACGCTTGTTTGAATATTTGTTTATAACTTCCAGGACCAAATTCATATTCTCCCTTTCGGCTGACTACTTTTAGAATCATGCCTGAATCTGTATCTATGATATTGATTTTAATACTGGAGAGATTTTTGTTTTCCCAAAGTTTTTTAAGGAGATCTATAGAAAGCTCTTTCGTATTTTCATCCCCTCTTCTGATTCTTGTTAAGTCCGATTGAATCGTTTTCGCACTGATATGAATCCTTTTCCCAATCGCTCTTAACTCTTCTTTAGAAATAGAATCCATTTGGAAAAAGTTAGGACATATTTCTTTATAGATTCGAATCCTATCTTTGTGAGTTAAGTGTCTTCTATTTGTATTCCTCGAAATCAAGTAATCAATTTCATTTGTCGGACAAACAATATTGGCATCGATCGATTCCCATCCAAGTAATTTCACTGCACGAACGCGATTTTCACCAGAAAGGATCACCAGATCTTTCGAAATAGAAATTGGTTCCATGAGTCCGTGAGTGTGAATATCTGTAGCCAGTGATCGAATGAATTCATCATCCTTTGGAGTAAAGAGGATTGAATTCTTTGGATGAAACTTTAACTGAGTTATTTTAATTTGCATTTTTTCTCCACCACTGTAATATCTATGAACTCGTTTCCCGTATTGGTTTTGAAGAAGCTCATACGGCTACTAGGAAGGATTCTCCTCCCGGTATTCAAGTTAAACCTTATGCTTTTTGCATTTTTGAAGCTCGGCATGTTTGATCCTGAATTTCTTACTCTCATAATATGACGTTTCATTCTGGTCTTATGTATGTTCCATCGATAACTTCTTGCATTGTATTTGCCAATGAAAGGAACCCTTGTTCTTTCCAATACAAAACACGCCTGATTGGCGGTAATAATTCGTACTTTCTATGGCAAAATATACACTGACAAACAATCAAATTCAGATCTGTCGGATCTGCTAATTTGTATAGTGAATTTACTTTAAAGAGATGGGAAGGCGTTAGATACTTTCTGTATCCACAAGTAATACATACCCTTAAATGTAAGTTCTCCATAAATGTTCTCCGAGCTCCTTGGATTAAGTTCCCCCTTCTACTCAAAATGTTTCACCATTTAGGAATACTTTTGAAATAAGATTTTCTTCTCGATCCTCTAGAGTAGAAATCTCGGCAGTTTCAAGGTTAAAAACTGCTTTCTTCATGAGAATACCCCTTCTAGGTTAACGAGCTTTAGCCTAGGTTTTAAATTCGCGTCAATCATTGATTTAAGTCGATTATTGTATGATTTGCATGCTTGTTCTAATTTTTCTGATTTATAAACTCCGAATTTGGAAGGAATCAACAGAGAATTCCCAATGGCATTTCTTCGAATAAGCATTTCAACAAAATCTACTGCATGCTTACGAATAAAATCCTCTCTCGACTCTTTGGTATATTGAAGGGAAAGATTCCTTGAGTGCTCAATAATAAACTCTTCCGGATTCACTTGGAAACTAACTTTATAATTTGTATTAGTTTTTTCGTTCATTGAATGATTACCCATTTTCCTTTTTGATTTGAGCAAACATCTTTTGCATTCGTTGCATCCCATCTTGATAGATCGAATCAGTGAGTTGGTCCATTAGCCCATCCCACAAACTCATCAAATTAGTCAGGCTATCAATTCTCGTTCGCGTACTCTCTTTTGAGTTTAAAAGCAAATCAAGTTCGGAATTCAGCTTATCTAAATGAGGATTCAATTCCTTTGCTTTCTCGTCGTCAGGTAGCTTCGCTTCAGTATCACAGCCTACTTTTTTAGGAGAATCTATGATTCGCAAAAGTGGCTTTGGAATTTCTAGAGGAAGCTTCAATTGTGTATCTTCTGGTTTTCTCCACTGCTTTCTCTTTGGTTTTTGAATTGGTGGATCGACGATTTTCAAAGGAGGAGAATTATCTGGGAAGTATTGGAGTCCTGAAGGTATATGAATTTCATATTCATTCCCTTTGAAAGGTCCCTTCCGAGTAATTGTTATCCATCCTTTCCATTTAAGCTCTTGCAGAATCTGAGAGATTCGTTTTATTTTGTATTTTCCACCTGACCGTATCTGTAACGCCTGTAAGGATGGAAAACAAGTAAGACCATTCGCACAAAAAGAGTGAAGAAATAACAACACATCACTTTGTGCTCTGGGGAGGTTTAAATTGGCGAGAATCGAAATATAAAGAATACTTTTGTTAAAATTCGATTCCGGTTTTTCCGCAGTTTTGATGGCAAAATTCATAGATATTTACTTTCTTTTTTCTTCGAGGTCTTTGTTGATTTTATCCAGGATACGCTGATTTCGTGAAACGGATCGATTTTGAGGCAAACACTCCAAAATCCATTCCGCAACTTTAAAGAGAATCATCCCTATTACAGCTAACACTAGAATAGATGCCACGGATTCCAGATATGCGATCATTACTTATATGCCTCAAATCGTATTAAGGATTTGGCAATCGATGCTTTCACACTCCTTTCGTTTTCCAAAAGGATGTCTCGCTCTATGATCTGGTTTTCCAGATACCTTCTTCTATGCCTGAGATCACAGACTTCTTTTCGAAGCCTTGCAATCAGCGCAAATATATCTTTGGGATCTCTATCTTTACGAGAGGGAGATTCTTTTTTGCCTACAAGATTCATTAGATTTTCTGCTTGGAAGTCCATCTTTGTATCCTTAAGAGATAATCGTTGGAACATTCAGAAGATATTCCTCAGAAATCATTTTCACAGTTTCTTCGTTGAATTCACTGTGGAACGAAGGTAGGTACTTGATCTGAGCACGAAAGCCGATGTTGTCTGTTTTGGCTTCAACACCGTTAAAAACTTCATCTAAGCGCTCGATGGAATCCAAAGATTCTATTGGTTTCTCGAAATCCATTGCAGTTGATTCCATTAGAATAAATCCCCACGTTCATCTTTGATTTGCGCAAACATCGTTTGCATCCGTTGCATTCCCTTCCCGTAAACACTATCAGTTAGCTCATCTGCGAGCTTGTCCCAACGATCCATAAGCTTCGTCAAACGATCGATCTTTTGTTCCCCAGTGGCATTTGATTCAACAAGTGAATCCAATTCTCCATTTAGTTTGGCTAACTTTTCATCTGGAGTTTGGTGTTCAGGCTTCGGAGATTCATTCTTAGAAATCGATCCATTTGATTTGTTTTGGTTTGAAATTGCTGGCTTGGAAACTTGGTTTTTATTCTTCTCGTCAACTAACTCACCTGTGGTGCGTTTGACAGTCCCTGCAGGAGTTTGGATAAAATCCTCAGCGTCTTGAGTAAACATATCGCTCACAGCAAGTACAGTCAAAGTCGCCGCTATGAA
The DNA here is from genome assembly GCA_025457985.1 of Leptospira sp. Lineage (GTDB taxonomy): Bacteria > Spirochaetota > Leptospiria > Leptospirales > Leptospiraceae > Leptospira_A. The sequence continues at coordinate 388 of JALOTI010000288.1, read as the reverse complement.
AGCTCGTTTTTGAGCCATTTTAAGGACAGTGTTGTACTGATCTGCAATATCAGGATTTTCCGCTCGTTCCCCGAGAAACCGAACCCAACGCCATTGGCCATCAACTTGCTTAGCTCCAAATCCTTGCTTTCTGTAATGCTCCTTCTTTTCTTTATAGTCCTGAGGGATATCATCCTCAGTGATTTCAAAAGAGTTCCCTCTATATCGATATTTTGTTTCCAAAGTAGAACAGGATCCTCTTCCTGATCCGAGTCTTCTCTCCGTTTCAGAAGAAAAAATTGTACATGTGACTATCACCTCTCGGTGTCCATTGCCAAGATCATGAATTTCCGTTTTGTACTCTGGATCCAATCGAAAGGTGAACGCCAATTTTTCCGCACCACTCTTA
>JALOTI010000287.1 GCA_025457985.1 Leptospira sp. | reverse complement strand
CCATTTCCCGAGCTTTACTATCTTAAAGAAAGCCACCATTCCTTATTCGTTCTTTCTGATGTTCACGAAGTTGCTGGGGACTTTTACTTTTATGTAGATGACCTACAAGTTAGAACAGACAGATCCGAATCAAAATACCCTGGATCTGAAATTAAGGACAATTGGTAAGAGAGGATATAACAGATATGAAAAGCAAAAAATTTCTCCTCCTAACTTTAACAACTATCACAGGATTCTTCCTTATCGGTGTAGCTGAGGCTCAATATAAAATTACGAATGGTGTTTCAACGCCAAACGGAAGTGATATTGCGTCAATGGAACTTAAGGCTATAACAATTGAGTCTTGGGACAACCCTGTGGCTTCTGCTCCTTATGGCTGGGAAGTCTTTACAGATAAAGACGGTGTTAATAAAGATGGCACTGGCGATATGAAGTATGACGAGAACAATAAGTACTCCCCTGTTCTCAATGACCCACAAAAATCGCCACTTGTTCTCAGAGAAGTGAAGCTCGTTCCGGGCAAACCTGGAGATGTGAAGAATGTGGAAGCAGGAAATGCAAAACTTCTTGCTATCAAATTTCAGTTCACTTTCCCAGGACATAATGTTGTTACAGTTCGTCCGCCGAGAGCCCCAGAATATGAAGTAACTCGCGCAAGACCATATATTGGTGCAAACAACCAAAAACAATTGGATAAAATTTACGGAATTGAAGCACCTGGAAACGTGAAAGCTATTTCTGTTTGGGTGTTAGGTCGAGGAAATGAATACGATCTAGAAGGCTGGTTAGAAGACTTTAATGGAAATAGCCATATCTTCCAATTTGGTTCTCTCGATTTCGTGGGTTGGAGACCTATGCAGATATCCATCCCTCCTGGTATCCCACAAGAGGCAGCCGCTTTTCCTGCGACAAGAAACCTAGTATTTAAGCAGTTCAAGATTCGTTCCCATCCAAACACTGGGTCTGAAATGGTTTATCTTTTCTTTGATGAGCTAAGAGTCCTCGCTGATACCTTCGAAGTACACTTTGATGGTGCAAACATTGACTTTGATGAAGAAGACTGCAAAAACAAAATCAAATTGGAACAAATGCTACAAAAATCAGGAGCGATTGCAACAGGTGCAAAGGTTCGTGATTGTGGAGCGGCCGGAACCAATCCAAAATAACTGTCTCCCTCACTCTAGACAGGTATTTGAAACGAAGGACCCAGCTGGAAAGCTGGGTTTTTTGTTCTTTACAGAAAGGAGTAGAAGGAGAATTCTAGTTCTTAGGACTGTTCTTTTTGCGGAATTCTCGCTAAATTTACCGTAACAACGACCTATGAACATTGACAACCCTTTATTGGAACTATGAAGAGGGAGATTCTTCTCATGCCTGAGACTATTACCGAAGACAAAACTAACAAAATTGCTGAAAATGACAAATTAACTCCTCTATTCAATGAGGAAATCTACGTTCGTGCGGACGCAGGCACCATTCCTGTTTCAAAGTTTAAAATCTTCGATGATATCATTGAAGCCTACAAACAAGAGGGAAGGCTCGCCGAAGCTAAACAAAAAATCGAAGAACATTTTAAAGAGCACCCTGAATCAATCACAGCAAAGTATATGCTTATGATTCTTTCCTTTATGGAAGATGCAATGGGTGATGCTAATCTCGTCAAAAATATTTTGGAGGCTTTTAAAGCTCACTCCAAGTGGACGATCATAGAATATATCACAGATGCAATTCTAAAGTTTGGTGACCATCGTCTCGCCTTACGAGTGAAAGCTGAAGCTCTTGATAAACTCAAAAAGAATAAAGAACTTAAAGTAGTTTTAGAGAAACTTGCAAAACTAGATCGGAAAAATCCTGAGATTGCGAAAAAGTATGCCCTCACCATTATGGAAGAGGATCGTCCTAAAGCGATTTCTTATCTCAAACTTGCAGCAGAGATCTTTGCTAAGAACCGTGAATACGCCCAAATGGAAGAGATTTGGGGTAACCTTGTTCAAAACAATTACGAAGATATTACATTCTTTGATAAAATCGAAAGGATCTTACTTGGTCAGAGAGAAAAAACTCGTCTGGTTGGTTTACTGTATCCTCTCGTTGAGCCGTTTAAAGCAATGGAGGAGTGGGATCGGGTAATCTATTTCTTAAAAAAGATATTGGAGCATGAACCAGCTTCACAAAAAGCAAGAAACGAACTGATTCGCTCTTACAAACAAAAATATGTAAACCATTCCCTCTTAGAAGATTTCTTAAAAATGAGTGAGCTTGGTAACAACCGTAAGCCGGTTAAACTTTGTATTACTAATTTTGAACGTAATATCGTTTTTGATACTGGGAATTACGTTATGCATAGAAATTGGGGTGTAGGTAAGATCACTTCAATTTCCCAAACTGGTGATTCCATTTTTGTTGATTTTGAACAAAAAAAAGAGCATAAACTCTCAATCCAAATGGCTATCACATCTTTAAAGCCACTAAAAAAAGATCACATTTGGGTACAACATTTTGAAGATGCTAATGCAGTTCAAACAATGTTTTCTGAAAATCTTGGTGAGTTTTTAGTTCAATTGCTCAAGTCGTATGACAACCGTATGACGACAGCCGATATGAAAAACGAATTGATCGGAAGATTTTTAAAGGCAGATGAGTGGTCCAAATGGTGGGCGAAAGTAAAAACTGTTCTTAAAAAAGAAGCCAATATAGGAATGAATCCAAAGAAAAAGGATGAAGTGGTTTATCATGAAAAACCGATTACTCATTCGGAAACTTTGATTCAAAAATTCCAAGCAATTACAGATGCAAACAAAAAGTTGGAAATCGCTATGGAAGCCGTACGTGATTCCGATGAGGCTGCTGAAGCAGGTGAGTTTTTCATCACACATTATAACGAAGAAGAACTCGCAAAAGATACAATTCGTAAACTATCCGCCTACCTGTATTTGGAAGAAGCAAGTAAAGCATGGCCAGGTGAAGAATTTTCTCACAAACTGAGAGAACCTGAACTTAAGGCATTGATTCAAGCGCTTCCAAAAGACGAAGCATTAAAAATTTCTAAGTCTCTTGAAAATACTGATATTAAAAAAGGATTCAAAGATTTGATTCGGGCACACCACCCAGAGGCAATCAATATCCTAATAGGACTTCTTTTTGAAGTTCCGGTAAAGGTAAACCGATCTGTATTTCAGAATTTGGTTTCTGATGAAAAGTATGCGGAACTCAATCTATTTATTGAAACAGTAAGCAATAAATCCAAGGAGAATCCAGAAGTATTCCTTTGGGTGGCTAAATCCATTCTATCTCATGCATGGAAATATGATTGGATGAATGTCAGTGAAGAGGATTTGGTTTTACGAGTTTTCCGTATCTTAAAGCCACTTGCGAAGATTGAAGATAAGGGAACCAAGTTAAAAAACCAAGCAATGGATATATTGTTTGGAAAAGATACAACCCTTCTGAAAGAAATCTTAAAAAATGCAGACGATGAGTATGTAAGAAAACTTTTTGCACTCTTCAAAGAAGTTCCTTACGTAACAGATTTGGAAAAAGACCAACTGCTTGCTCTTATCAATGAACTTAAACCAAATATTGTTTGGGATGAATACGATTCTGAAGAAGATGCAGACGATGATCCGCTTGCTAACCTTCCGCATGACGTTGTTCTGGTCACACGAAAAGCATTTAATGCAAAAAAACAAGAGTTTGAACATCTTGTAAATGTGGAGATGGCCGAAAACTCGCGCGATATCGGTGAGGCTCAAGAGAAAGGTGACTTACGAGAAAACGCAGAATACAAAGCGGCTATGGAAAAGCAGGCTCAATTGCAAGCGGCGATCAAACGTTTGGAAGCAGAACTCAAGAGCGCTCGGAT
>JALOTI010000286.1 GCA_025457985.1 Leptospira sp. | reverse complement strand
CTTTTACAATGATATCTAAATCTTGGGGTGAATCTACCCCAAGACTTGCCGTTTTTGCGACAAAAATTCCAATTCCAGCCCCATATTGAAGAGCTCGTAACTGTTCTAGTGACTCCGATTCTTCCCAATCAGATTTTGGTAGAGAATTATAACCTAACAAAAATTCTCTCTCAAACGCATAGATACCCAAATGTCTATAAAACATTGGATTTTTCTTAAGAGGATTTGGAATAAGACTTCTCGAAAAGTAATTGGCTCTTTGGTTTCTATCAAAGACAACTTTAACCTTGTTTGGATCTTTGGGATCCTCCGTTTCTAAAAACGGCACGCAGGCAGTGGCCATCTGCCAATCTCTGTTCCTTAATTTTAATTCAAGAACTCCATCTATGAGTTCTGGTTCAATTCCTGGTTCATCACCTTGAATATTGATTATGGTATCAAACTCATTGTATTTTGAGGTAACTTCGATTATACGATCCGTTCCTGTGGGATGGTTTGGATCAGTCATAACGGCTTTTCCGCCAAATGAAACCACAGCCTTGAAGATATCATCGTTATCCGTTGCAACGACCAATTCTGAGATCAGTTTGGATTTTTTTGAATGGAGGTAAGTCCACTCGATCATTGGTTTATCACCAATGAGAGCGAGTGGTTTTCCAGGAAAACGAGTACTTGCAAATCTTGCAGGTATGATTCCGAGAACTTTATTTGGCATCATATCTTCCAGGTTTAATTTACGAGAAACTCTGTGAAATATACCTCTTTGATTTTCCCATTTGTAAGAATGTGGTTGAGGTGGGCTTTAATTTCCTCTCGTAAATCAAGCTGATTTGTAATCGACTTAAGATCATCTTTTGTTTTTCGAGCAATCACTAAGTTGATAATATTTTGCATTTGCGCAACTCGGGCAGCTAATTCCGCAGAAAGTGCAGGTTGTCCAGACTCAAACCCCAAAGACATTTTTAATTTCACAAAATGCGATTCACCAACATCTGAAGTATTAACACGAAATTCATCTTGGAACGTATAAATCTCCAGTGGAGGTGGTGCTTTTACCAATGAAATGTTCTTTTGTTGTTTAAACACACTCGTGGCTGTTTTTTGTGCAACGAACATGGAAATCACAGTTACGATGATAATTCCAAAAATTGCTGCAGCGATGTATAACAACCATTTAACGATAGGAGACATCCCAGCGGGACTCGAGCCTTCTGCTAACCCACCTTCTTCTTCATCTACTTCACGGTCACCCATGTTAATTCTCCCCTTCTACATTAGTTTCAGTGTTTGGTAATCGAGATTCAGGCAAACCATATCGGCTCTCGCCTACATCCCGTTTTGTTGATTTTTCTGTGAGAATAATGATATCTACCCGACGATTGTAAGCTTTTGCTTCCGGAGTACCTTCGTTTTCTAAAAGCATTGGTCGGTAGGATCCAAAACTAACAGCTTGAAACCAACTTGGATCAATTTCTTCCGAATTGATCATAAAAACAGTAGCATTCACAGATCTAGCTGCCGCCAAATCCCAGTTATTAATATACTCTCGCTCTTCGCGTCCAGGTCTGTTGACAGGGTTCACTGCATCATCATCACTATGCCCCTCAACTCTGACAAATCTTTCTAGGCCTTTGATGAGTCCAGCCGCCTTACGTAATGTTTCACGAATTGTTGGAGTAAGGATTGCGGAACCAGGATAAAAGTAATCCGCACCCACAAGGGAAATAACAAGCCCTCGTTCATTTTCAGAAATTTTAACTTTGCCTGCTTGGATCTCTGGTTTAAAAACTTCCTGTGCGTCTTTTTTCGACTTTGATAAATTACGTCCGACAACTTGTGAAGGTAGGGATTCTATGTTCATACCCATTTCTTCCAAACTTCCCTTTGAAAGAGTTTGTCCACCTGTAAAAAATCCTGTTGTCGACTTAAATGCAGATAGAATGATCTGCATCTCTTTGGCATCCGTTTTTCCAGTTGTATACAAAAGGATAAAGAAACAAAGAAGAAGCGTCACCATATCTCCATAAGTTGCCATGAACTCTGGTACCTTTTGGATACATTCAGGACATTTTTGTTTTTTCGCCATGGTTAAAGATTACTCTCCATCATCCTTCAGAGCCACTCTTTCGGCTGGTGTTAAGAAACTAGCTAGTTTTTCTTTTACAATCCTTGGGTTGTCCCCTGACTGGATAGATAAGGTTCCTTCTACCATCACTTGTTTTATTACAAGTTCATCTTCCGAACGTCTTGTTAATTTCCTTACTATCGGTGCGGCAAATAAGTTCTGAGCCAAGGATCCATACAGAGTTGTAATAAGAGCCGTCGCCATACCCTGACCGATCGCACTTGCATCTCCACCACCTAAGTTCTTTAACATCCCTACAAGACCCACCAGGGTCCCTAACATCCCGAACCCCGGCGCAAAACCAGCGTAAGCATCCCACCAACCACGACCGTAAGCATGTCTTTGAGCCGTATTGGCAATTTCGGTTTCCATAATATTTCTTACAAGTTCTGGATCCGTTCCATCCACTACCAACTGAATACCTTTTTTTAAAAATTCCTCTGGTAGTTCATTGATATCATCTTCCAAAGCAAGAAGTCCCTCACGTCTTGCCTTTTCGGAGAAACTAACCAATGTCGTAATGAGTCCGGGAAGATCAGATGGAGGGTTTTGGAAAGCTTTTTTAGTAACAGCACCTACTCCGATGGTGGATGCCCAAGGATTTCCAATAATGGTAGCTGCTGCCGCACCACCAAACGTAATCAAGATTGAGGCAGGGTCAATTAGGTCAACAATAGAGAGTCCACCGGATACAACCCCGAGGAGCATAAGTGCAATTCCAAGACCTAAACCAATTACTGTAGCTATATCCATTTTCTATTCATCCTCTGGCTTTGGTGTGACTTGGGGTAAGGAGTGGATCCTAGTTTTATAAGCCGTCACGCGTTCCATTACATCAGAAACGGATTCCTGTACAATGAATTTCTTCTCATTGATGAGAGTAATAATTGTATCTGGATTAGCCTCAATCGTCTCAATTAAATCCGCATTGAGAACAAATTCAGCCCCTTTTAGTCTGTGTAATATGACCAAGAGATCCCCCCTGAGAGATTTCTACTTATGTCTATCGACTAGCTTTCGGATTTCAGTTACGAATTTTTCTTCAGTAAAACGATCGATGGAGCTTTGGAAGTCCCTACGCTTAAAATTTGTCTTTTCAAGTTTGGCAATTGCCTCGTTCAGCGAGGCCACGGTCTGTTCTTTAAAAAAGATCCCCGTTTTTCCCTCCTGGACGGATTCCAAGGCCCCACCTTTTGCATATGCAACAACGGGAACTCCATAGGCTTGGGCCTCAACAGGGGTGATTCCAAAATCTTCCATACCCGGAAAAATAAAACCCTTTGCCTTTTTGTAGAGCTCGATCACTTCCGTACGAGGTAGGCCTTTTTTCCAGATAACATTTTTAGGAAGAGATTTTGAAATCTTCTTCTCGTCTTGCCCTCCACCAACCAAAACCAGCGGACGACCATTTTCTCGAAATGCCTCTATTGCCAAATCAATTCGTTTGTAAGGTGCAAACGCTGACACCATCAAATAATAATCTTCTTTAGAGTAATCGTTCACTCGAAAGTCTTGAGTTAGGCAAGGTGGATAGATCAATTTATAATCGCGTCTATAGTATTTTCGAACCCTTCTACCCACAAAATGCGAGTTACATACAAAATGATCAACACGGGAGGAAGATGCAACATCCCAGGTTCTCAAATAATTGGCGATCGATTGAAGTAAAAAGAATTTTAAACCAGATTTGTTTGGAAAATAATCATAATACATATCCCAGACATATCGCATTGGGCTA
>JALOTI010000285.1 GCA_025457985.1 Leptospira sp. | reverse complement strand
GGACTTATCTATGGTCAAAAGAACAATTTTCAAACACGATCAAATTTTCAAAAATGAAGGCAAATGAGAATTCGATAGCTCATTCAATTCATTATGCATCCGTAGAAGGTTGGCGAGGACCAATTCTTGTTTCCCTTGAGTTTAACGAAGATTTATCAATTAAGACAGCATACATAAGGGATCCAAGTGTTTTGAATTGGCATGCACTAGAGTTAGCTGTTAGAGGAGTAGCAGTAAGCGATTTTCCTCTCAATAACAAATCCTTTAATCTTAGCTATGGAGGTTTTGATCTATGAGGAGCTTACTTGAACTAATTAACTTAGTTACTAAAAAAAGAAATCTAGATTTTTCAAAATTAAATCCCATTCATCCCGTCAATCGAGGAATCCCAGTTGTAAATCCTAAAAGTAAAACTAGCTGTGGAGAATGTAAAGAATGTGTTGATGTATGTCCGACCCAGGTAATTCAAAAATCAGATAACGAAGTTCTAGAATTTGATTATGGAAAATGTTTACAATGTGGAATCTGTGTTGCTTATTGTCCAAGTGAAACTCTAATAAATTCTGGCTTTACATTTACTTTTGGATTCAAAAAGGAAGAATTACAGATTACTTACAAAGAGGGACAATTTTTTTCGGATGCAAAAAATACCTCCCGAGACGTACCTAAATCAATTCTTGATTTTCGCCAACTAACAAATGGGAAAGGTTTTACATATCGGGAAGTTTCAACCTCTGGCAATAATTCAGTCGAAGCTGAGTTAGGTGCATCCTTTAATTCCGTTTTTGATTCGGAAGGATTAGGAATTCGTGTTGTGGCAAGTCCTAAACATGCAGATGCAATTCTCTTTTCTGGACCAGTCCCTACAAGAATGATTCAACCTTTACAGAAAGCATTTTCGGTCACTCCTGATCCAAAAATCCTGATAGCCTGCGGAACCGAAGCGGTATCTGGCGGAATTTACGAAATGGGTGAGAGACCGAAGGAGCCCGATCTATGGATTGCTGGTGATCCTCCCAGACCTGACGTGATTTTATCCGCTTTTCTTCTTGCACTCGGAAGAATTTCCTTCCATTTTAAAGAGGAGCTTCACAAATTTTTGGAAACTTTAAAATAAGGCACGTGGATTTAGAAAAAGAAGAAATTGTTCGGGTTCTGATTTTAGACTCTCAAAAACGTTCTTATGAGAGGATAGCGACTCTGCTAAAGGAGTGGTTTGGAGACTACATCTCTATCACATGGAAATCGATTTATGCAAATGGTCTGGAAGAGTTGCCTCGGGGCAATCATGATCTTTTGATTACGGAAATTCAATTCCCTGAAATCGAACTCACTCCCGAAGAAATATTAAACGAAATCTCCGACAATGCTGGGCCCTCAGAAGTTCCTGTTGTTGTTTTAACGAAGGTGCCTGGCAAACAATTGCCGATCCACGCCTTTCAAGTAGGCATTCACGAATTTTTCCGTAAAAGCAGAATCAAAAAGACTGTATTAGAGCATCGTTTCAGAAATCTTTTCAGGGAAATTTATCGAAAGAAGGTTATTTCCCTTCAAATGGATGATAGTCTCAAACGCTTTCAGAATTTGTACGGGATGAATCAAGCAGAGATCCAAGATCTAAATAGTTTGGTAAAACAATTCAAAAAAGAGTTAGAAAAAGAATATGAAGAAAAACTAAAACTCGAGGTTGAAAAGAAAAAGATGCAAAACGTCTTTGGAATGTATGTCGACCCAGTTGTAGTTGAAAGTATAATGAACAATACTTTGTCGCTGGACCAAAGAGGAAAAGTGATGGAAGTTTCTGTTTTATTTTCTGATATCCGTGGTTATACTTCACTTTCTGAAAAGCTAAAGCCGGAAGATGTGATTTCCTTTTTAAATGAATATTTTACCGCAATGACAGAAGTGATTTTGGGGTATGGTGGTATGATAGATAAATACATCGGTGACTCCATAATGTGTTTGTTTGGTGCTCCTGTAAACCAACCAGACCACCGCGAAAATGCTTTAGACTGTGCTATCGAGATGCTTCAAGTTTTTGAGTTATGGCAGCCAAAATGGAAAGAAATATATGGCTTCGTTCCTGAAATGGGAATAGGTCTCGCCTCAGGAAATGTTATTGTTGGAAATGTTGGTTCATTTCAAAAACTTTCATACACTGCGGTGGGAGATACAGTTAATATGGCCAGTCGTTTGGAATCACTAGCAAAACCAATGCATGTATATATCTCAGAAGGATTGTTTGAATCCTTGCAAGAATCACATAAAAAGAAGTATCAATTTATTGAACTGGAGCCTCTAAAAATAAAAGGCAAAGAAGGTCTCCACAAAGTTCACGCTGTAAAAACAAACTAACTGGTTTTGCGAAAAAATTTATAAAGTACTACAGAATTGGTAGAGTTCACTTGTGTTCAGCTTTTCTGCGTATTTTGCACAAGTATCTTCGACGTCTTCCGTGGGCAAAGAGAGTAGGGCGGAGTATTCCAAAAAACTTTCGTCGGTTTTTTGATCTTTTTTACCATGACCAGTCTTCTTTGCTATAACACCCGCTAAACCAATTACTTGCGAAAGAAGGCCTTGCTCATTTGCTGGTTTTCTTAGATCATCAATTGTTTGTTGAAGAGGTGCGGGCATCTTCCAAAGACTCGCTGCAGCGCTACCCATTTCATCTGAGTTGATTCCAAACTGTTTGGTTTCCAGAGCCGTAATTTCCAGGTCTGAAGTTTGGTATTCTGTTAAAACTTCGACATATTTTTTACGATCAATTGTGTTTAGAACAATTTTACCGAGGTCTTGCATCAATCCACAGGTAATTGCAAGTTCTCCCTCTTTCCTCAACTTTTTCTCTTCACAAATAATGTGAGCCAAAACACCTTTTGCTACGGAATAATCCCAAACTTCATCTCTAAATTTTTTGTAATTTCCCTGGCTAAAAAGTGAATCTGTCATAGACATAGCAACCATAGATCTCACTGTCTTAAAACCAAGTCTAGTTATGACTTGTTTCATATTTGCTACAGGATTTCCCCTGGAAAAAAAAGGCGAATTCGCAAGTTTTAAAAGTCTAGCGACTAACACTTGATCGGATTGCACTTTTTTTTCTAATTCACCGAAGGATAGTTCGTTGTCATCTTCTAAGGAAAGTATCGAAAGTAAAACAGGAGGAACAATTGTAAGATCTTTGATTTGAGAAAGGTATTCTTCTAAGGTTGCCATAATATTCCTACCGTCAAAATTACAAACGGCAAGAATATTGAAATCAAAATCTTGGCTAGAGGGAATTACAAACTTATTCGAGCAAAGTCCACACCACGGTAGTAGTGAGAAAGAATTTCTTTGAAGTTATAGCTATTTTTTGCCATGACAAAACTGCCCCATTGAGACATACCAACTCCATGTCCTGAACCGAGACCTTTGATGTAGTAATCACCTGAATCTTCTCGTCTAATGCCGAATCGAGTTGATTTCATTTTTGTGGCACCAATCAATTTACGAAATTCTGTTCCTTTGATTTTTTTAGTACCTGAATTTCCAATGATTTCTACTTCGTTTACGCGAGCAGATGGGAATCTACTAATTACGACAATGTCAACAATTTCTCCAATACCTAAAGAAGCTAATGCAGAATTGATTTGATTCGGTTTCATTCTGTCCTCCCAAGAGTATTGTTCTCCATCTTTATCAAAATCAGAATTTACCGATTTTAAGTAAGGAATTGAATTTCCCCAGACATTCGCAGGATCTTCTGTAATTCCACCACTATTTGAATGGAAAAAACTTTGAATCGGTTGGCCTTTATAAACTAAAATCAACCCTTCTGTATCCCAGACGGCTTCCGAAGTCCTTTTGTGTTCTTTTTGTTTTC
>JALOTI010000284.1 GCA_025457985.1 Leptospira sp. | reverse complement strand
ATCTATCCTACGATGGCTCCGATCGTCATCATCATTCACCGTATCTTTGCAAGCATTTCCCTTTTGATGATGTTGCTTATGGGATACTCCGGGTGGAAAAGAAATCGAACTTTCCATGTAAAATTGCATTACATCTTTTTGCCACTCTACACCATTGTGTATATCTCTGGTTTGTTTTTATTCCAATCACAGCCAAATTAAGGATCATTCATGAATAGAATCGAAGTCGCAAACAATTTTGCAAAAGAAATCCGTAGAGAGGTGATAAAGATGGTGACTGCTGCAAATTCAGGGCACCCAGGCGGACCATTGGGACTTGCAGACATCTACGCGGCTCTTTACACATCGATCCTAAATCATGATCCAAAAAACCCAGAAAAGAAAGATAGAGATAGACTCATCCTTTCAAATGGGCATGTTTGCGCTGTTCGATATGCTGCCATGGCGCTTTCTGGTTACTTCCCTGTAGAAGATCTAAAAACATTCCGAGCAATGGATTCTTTTTTACAAGGTCACCCCTCTACTCGTTATATGAAAGGAATTGAATCGAGCTCAGGTTCACTCGGTCAGGGGCTTTCTGTATCGGTTGGACTTGCACTTGGTGCAAAACTTAAAAAAGAGACATATAAGATTTATACATGCATCTCGGATGGAGAGTGTGGAGAAGGTATGACATGGGAAGCTGCACAGTCTGCCGTACACTTTAACACAAACAATCTTATAGCTTTTATGGATCGCAATTATATACAGATTGATGGTAACACAGAAGAAGTTATGAAGCTTGAGCCATTAGATCAAAAGTTTAAGACTTTTGGATGGAATTTAATCAATGCTGATGGACATAATATGGAAGAAATTTTCCAAGCGTTTGAAAAAGCAAAAACGTTTACATCGGGACCGACATTGATTGTGTTTAGAACTGTGCTTGGAAAGGGTGTTTCCTATATGGAAAACAATCCGAAATGGCATGGTACTCCACCAAACAAAGAACAGGAAGCGCAAGCACTTGCGGAATTAGTCTAAAAGATTAGATTCAGTTGACAATTCTATTACATTCCTGAGAATCCTTGCATGGCACAAAGTAATTTTCCAAATTTCTATCCAGAAGACATAAACCGTCTATTGTTCGATTGGGAAATTGCTCCAACTGAAAAAAAAAGATTCTTACAAAAGCTTATAGCATCTCGTATTCCATGGCAACTTTCTATTGAAGAAGCTATGGAAGAGGTTCAAGATCCTTTTTTACGTTTACAAGCACGAGGAATGCTTCTGGAGCTAACTCGCCATAGGTTACGCCATAGCTTTTACAAACTCACTCTGAGAGGCCATACCAATCACTACCGTGACTTGGAAGAGGCTGTGGTTCAATTGTCTTGTATCGGATTCCCAAATCAAAACTATACTGAGATAAAATCAGAACTAGATCGAATCGCACTTCGAGTTTCTGAACTTTATGATGATCATTCTTCTTATTTAACTGATGAATTGAAAGTCCAAATACTTTGCCAGGTACTATTTCAAGAAGAAGGTTTTGTCGGCAATATTCAAAATTACAATGATCCTGGTAATTCCTATATATTTCAGGTTATCAAAAGTCGTATGGGAATTCCAATTACTCTGTCCGCAGTGTATTTGTTAGTTGGTCAGAGGTTGGGTTTACCTTTATATGGAACCAACCTTCCTTTGCATTTTTTGCTTCAATATGAATCGGAGAATTATTTTACCTTTATTGATCCGTTTCACGGAGGAGTTTTACTCGATAAGTTTACTTGTGAGAAGTTTTTAGAGGCGAATGGATATCCTAACTCTAGTCGCTATTTTACGAAAGCAAGTACCCTTTCGATTACAAAAAGAATGTGCCGTAATTTGATTCATATCTACCGCGAGAAAGAGTCTAATGAAATGGAGAATACTCTAAAAGAATACCTTCAAATTTTAGAAAGCAGATCCACTCACGCAGAGTAGTATGAAATCCTCTTTTGAGATAAAAAATCTAATCTCCAATTTTGATAAAAATTTAGAGAATATCATCCAAGAGGATATACCTGTATTAAAGCAGATTAAAAAATTTGTAATCACATCTGGTGGTAAACGAATTCGCCCTGTTACACATTATCTTTTTTGCAAATTTTTAAATGTAAATCTTCGAGAGAATAGCTGGCTGGACGTTGGTTCTGTCGCAGAGTTAATCCACGCTGCGAGTCTGTTGCATGACGATGTCGTAGATAACGCAAGTATAAGGCGTGGAAAACCGACTGTAGGTGCAAAGTTTGGAAACAAAACTGCAATTCTTGCGGGTGACTACCTTCTCGCATGCGGAATCAGTAGGCTCAATCTTCTTAAGTTACCAGAGATCATGGAAATCTTTACAAAAGTTTTGCGTGAACTTTCAGTAAGTGAACTTTTGCAAATGGAATGGGAAAAAAATCCTAAGATTACTTTGAAAATTTACAATTCCATAATATACGGAAAGACTGCTTCTCTATTTGGTGCTTGTACAGAATCAAGCGCTGTGCTTGCGGGACTTGTTGGAAAACAAAGAACTGAAATCTTAGATTATGGGATTCGGTTGGGATTGCTTTTCCAAAAAAAAGATGATTGCTTGGATTACTTTACCGAAAGCAAGGAATCTGGTAAGGAATTTTTAAAGGATTTTTATAACGGGCTTTATACCTATCCTATTTTAATTTTACGAGAACGTGCTAGCAGCTCAGACAAGAAGGTTATCTCAAATCTTTTATCTAAAGAAAGTAGATCCTCACTCGATGCGCAGACCATTTTAGAACTAATGGAAAAATACCAAATCCAAAGCCATTTGAATCTTGAGCTGCAAAAAGAAAGAGAATATCTTATGAACTTTTTGAATCGTTTCGAGAACTCAAAAGAAAAGACATTGTTCTTGGAACAACTTACAAAACTTGGCTAAGCCAATCAGTTTGGAACTAAGTTAGGAGCATTGCAGCGAAGTGTACCGCGGATAGTGACCGACCTTGCATCTGTTGCAGTATTCTGAACCAAACAAGTTCTATTGTCTGATGTGAAGCATTGGGTTGAAGATTGGCCAGAAGTACAGTTTACGCCATCCAAAGTAAAACACTGATTTAATAGATTCGAAGTAGCTCCTGCCGTACTTGTATCACTGTAGGTACCAGTAAGATTGATTTCAATATTGAAAAAAGAAATTTGCTGAGCACTCTGGAGTGAAGTATCAACATTGATTCCCTGATTGAACCATTCAACAGTTCCAATATTTCCCTGAACTGTCTTATTCAGGGCACCACCAGAAAGGACAAAACCTTGTTGGGAGTCCACTCTACCTTGTATTTGGGTACTGTCGTAAATATATCGAATGTTAAGAGTTTCACGTGTTTTAAAAATCAACTGAGAAATAATCGAAAAACGAGTGTTATTTGATGTGGTGCCACCGGTCTGAGCAGGTGCACCTGGCTGGTTTGGAGTGCTTGTGTTTGCCGCAGTCGCTGGAGTCGCAGTTCCACAGTTGGGGGTAAGGTCGCTGTCTATCTCTCCTAAGAAGTAGATCGCAGGAAAACCATCGCTTAGAAGTCCCGTGATTTCTGATTTATTTGCATCCTTATTACGGCAACCTAGAAAGAATAAAAAAGCAGTAAAAATAAGCAAAAGAGAGCGTTTCATTACTTCTATTAGACAAAAGAAATTCACCTGGGTCAAGAGGATTCTCTGTTTTTCCTTGGGAAAAAAGTACAGTCTCTGAAGATTGGCGTATGGGGCAATGGAATCGGTTTCGGAAGTTGTTTTCCATTCAAGGACCACGTTCGATTTATGTCTATTCGCTACTAATTGGGATCTTTGCTGGATTTGGAGCGTATGGATTCAATTGGTCGCTAACGTATGCAGA
>JALOTI010000283.1 GCA_025457985.1 Leptospira sp. | reverse complement strand
ATTGTGTAAATGAAATCAGAGACCAATCGACTGGCACACCTGGGGCACTTTACCAATACAATTCCAACCATATGGCTGTTGCACAAAGGATGATAGAAGTATCCTGCGCAAAATCTTGGGACACCATTTTTACCCAGTTGATTGTTACCCCTTTGGGTTGGGATGCGAGCCAAGCAGTATGGAGGGGAAACTTCCGTGTTGGAACAGATACTGACGGAAGTTTGGCGGGAGCATATGGTCTTTCAATCTCAGGCGAACATTATTCAGGACTTCTCTACAGTCTTCTTTCAAATGGTACTGCAAAGCGAGCAAATGGAACAACCACAGCGAATTTTCTTTCGACTAGTTCTGTTACTGAGATTCTCGGGGACCAATTTGGATCTGCCAAGATTGGCTATTCACAATTCTCTGCCTTTGGATTCCAGTGGCAATATGGTTTAGGAAACTGGAGGTATTGTAGTGTCCCAAACAATCCGACCGAATGTGATAAGGATCTGATTTCTCATAGTATTGGAATCAATGGATTTTTTCCATGGTTGGATAAAAATAGAAACTACATGGCTATACTTGCAGTAAACAATTTAGGAAGAAGAAATGGATTGAGTTTACTTCCGGCTTCGGCAACTTCCTTATTTTTTTCTGAGACAATTCGACCACTCATTCATACAAAACTAGGAAAATAAAATGAAACATCTACTGCATACCTTCATATACTTATTAACTTCGATTCTTATCTTTACTACAAATGTACATTCACAAGGAAAAGAATGGGCGGAGTCAAAACGAAAGAAAGGAGTCCAGGTACTCCTTCGACCCTATGCCGGTTCCAATATAGATGAATTTTTAGGTCGAACCGAAGTAGACGCCTCAATCTCCCAAGTGATTGCCATTCTGCTCGATCCCGCTTCCTGTAAATCGTTATACTACGAGTGTAAGGAATTGGTAACTCTCCAAGGAGAGGATAAAAAAAGTGTTGTTTATGTTAGAAATGGCGCACCATGGCCAGTTAACGATCGTGATGTGTTGATGGATCGAATTTTCGAACAAAACCCTAAATCACTTTCTACGAATATGAAAATGAAAAAAACAGATTCGGTAGCTAAACCAATTCCATCTGGTGTAACAAGAATGGATGCCTTCGAAGGCGTTTGGCGAATTGTTCCACTTGCAAATGGAAAACTGAAAGTAGAATACCAAGCCCATTTTGAGCCAGGAGGATCAGTTCCCCAATCCGTCATTAACTTAGTCTTAACTGACACTCCCTATGAATCTCTTTTAAACCTAAGAAAGCTCGTGGAGGAAGGGAAACACAAAGAAGCAAAATTTAGCTGGATTAAGGAACCAGAAAGTCCAAAATCCGAATAAATTCTCTATTTATATCCAGTCTTTAAAAAATGACCGCCTTGTCTTCATAAGGCGGTTCGAATTCCATAACTGACAAAATTGGAACCACAATTTGGATCAGGCGGGCAGTACAACCCAAAGATTCCAGAACGATGGTGGATTCGTAAAAAGATTTCCGTTTTTCTTTCGAACGGTAGATAAGAACTAACTTCTACCATTAAGTAGTTCAAAGTGGCTCTAGATTCTATCGACTTTGATTGATAGCCATCTAAATAGAATCCTTTGGCTTTATTTTCCAGTCTGGGATTTTCGGAAGCCTGCGAAAGACCTTCACCTAACGATAAACTAAGCGGAGATCCTTGGATTCGATTAATTTTGGCTATATAAAAAAGGTTTAACTCCCAGTGTCTCATCTCTCCAAAATGTTTCGTAACATTCCCTTCCACTTCAAAATCGATAAATCGAATCTTATAATCCAGCGGTCTGTTAAAACCAACTGTTCCTATATAGGAATCACGATAGTCTGTTTTCTGGCGTAAAACGATAGGTAAAAGATCCGTTTCTGTAAAAATTCCTCCGTACAGAACAAAATTCCACTTTTCTTTCGGTATAGAAATTGCGTTCAATTTCTGTGAACCAAACACCAATGCATAAAATATAGTGAGTATGGATAGAGAAGATTTAACTAAAAGTCTGTTGAAATCTTTCAAGGTTGGAACCAATCCTGATTTCTGGTTTCCCATTCTTTTAATTGCGAGTGGATAGTATCATAATTCTGAATAAGAAGACGCCGAAGGAAATTTTCGTAATCTTTGCAAATTTCATCTAATGGTTGCTCTAGACTTTGCCTGAGTTTTGATGGAGTTTCAAAAATACAATATTTCTGAAGATGACTAGGGTATTGATTGGATCGAAGAACAGGAGAAACGATACTAGAACCAGTTCCGATATAAAAAGGCATCGGAGCCCAAATGGATTCTTTAGTGGATAAAAATGAAATACGGTGCAAACTATCTTGATTCGAAACCCAGACAAGTTCGGCTTCCGTTTCCATGGTTGCGTAGTACAACATTGTAAAAGCTAGTAAACTCAAACCAACACTATAGATTGGTCTTTGCGATTCATTTCGTATAATTACTGTTAAATTGTTGATCTTAGACAGTTCAAAAGATCTTTCCCACCTTGGTAACTCGTTCGGTTTTAGTTCTTTAACTGGTTTAGGTTTTGGGGCTAATTTTGGATCTGGATCTGGAAGTTCCAATTGAGTGAGATCGGATGCAGGTGAGCCTGGTTCGACGGGGAGCGCGGCAGGAACAGGGAAAACTTCCGTCATAACTTTTGCCAAAATTGGATCTTGGGTAGTCCAGCGAATTGAGATAGGAAATTTTTTTGAAATTTTTGCCTCTGAACTAAGCTCAGGCATTGGAGTTTTACAGCTCCATGTTGAGATTGAGAAGGCTAAAATAAAAATGCCCGCCAAAGCGAGCATTTTTAAAGTTTTTATCTTCATTCTAAAAGCGAAGAAAAATTGTGTTATGCCAAAGCTTGGTCTAACAAATCTTTTGCGACCACTCTCAGAGCCATAACTTCTTCCGCACCCTCAAAGATTGAGAAGACACGAGCATCTACAAAGTACCGAGAAACAGGATACTCTTCTGCATATCCCATTCCGCCGTGAATTTGCATAGCTTCACGAGTTACCCATTCAGCAATTTTTGATGCATACAATTTAACAAGTGTTGCTTCCATCTGACCTTTGTGTTCGTCTAGCAATGTCGCTACATAATTTGTATACTGTCTTGTTGCTTGGGTGATCATTGCCATCTTAGCAATTTTAAACTTAGTTAAAGTATAATCGTATATTGGCTTAGCAAATACCTTTCTTTCTTGAGAATACCGAAGTGCTGCCTCCAAAGCTGCTTGCATCACACCATTGGCGCGAGCTGCAGTTTGAATCCGACCACCAGCGAATCCTTCCATTTGGTAGTAAAAACCTTTGCCACGTCCAGCTTCACCACCTAAAAGGTTTTCTTTTGGGACAAAATAGTCCTCAAAGGAAACTTCATAAGAGTGCATTCCGCGGTAACCAATCGTTCCGATTGCCTTTCCTTGGATAGTTCCGCCACCTTCTTGTTTGTAGCTAAACTCGTGTCCATCAAAGGATGGTTTTTCAGCGAGGAGAATGGACAAACCTCTGTGTTTCAAACTTGGATCCGATTCTGTTCTACAAAGAATGAGTAAGAGATTCGCATAACCTGCGAATGTACACCAGGTTTTTACACCGTTGATGACAAATCCACCTTCCACTTCTTTTGCTGTAACGGAAATTCCGGCAACATCAGAACCATAATTCGGCTCTGTAACCATAATTCCTGCCATCTTCTCACCAGAAGCAAGTAGAGGTAACCATTTGTTCTTTTGTTCCTCTGTTCCACCTTTGAGAAGGGCCTTTGACATAATTTCTGGCCGAGTAATTAAGGATCCTGCTGCACCGAGAGATCCTCGTGACAATTCCTCTGTTACAACTAACATTGAGAT
>JALOTI010000282.1 GCA_025457985.1 Leptospira sp. | reverse complement strand
TTCCTTTTTGACAGCTCTTATTTTGGGCGCACCATACGGCAATATTCGGAAACAATAATACACTTTTTCCAATATCTGAACCCAACTCTCAGCTGTTCGAAAATTCACCTCTAAATCTTCAGCTAAAGATTGGATGGAAAGTGGTGATCCAATTTTTGAAGCCAATGTTTCTGCCAAAACTTCAATTCTTGAATACTCTCGTAGATTTTCCAAATCTCGAATATCATCATAGACGATTCTATGCAATCTTTCCTGAATCCAAAGTTTCCAAAACTTTTCATTTCCTTTTAGAAATGGCTCTGGAAATCCACCGAATCTTATGAGTTCTTTCAAATCATTCTTTGTTTGCAGTTTCAATTCAGATACAGAGAAAGGATGCAAGCGTAAATAGCGATACCTTCCTAAAAGAGAATCCCCTCCCCTTCGGTAATGATCTAATCTTGCTGATCCTGTTACCAAAAACTTTTGAGTATCCTTACTTTGGTCAAAATAACCCTTAAGTAAGTTACGCCAGTTTTTAAATTTATGAATCTCATCAAAAAGTAAAACTGGTTCTGCCGGCAAAAACCCAGATTTTATAATTTTTTTCGAGGAAGGCAGATCCCAATTTAGATAGGAGGATTGTGGTCGGCTTTGGCTTCCCAAAAAGGAAAGACATAAGGTAGTTTTTCCAACTTGGCGCGGTCCACCCACAAAAACCATACGATTCTCAAGGAATTCCTTAATTTCTGGGGCGAGATACCTAGTCCTTGTATCCATATCTCAAAACTGGAACATGTGATCAAATTGTAGTCAACTACAATTTTAACATGCGTAAATTGTAGTTTAGTACAATTTACGCAAAATGGGAGGTTTGCATTCGATCCAGTTTTCAATTTTAAGTGACTGGATTCTTGAGAATTCTTTTTCATTATTTGTGACAAGAATTCCATTGTGATTCAATACTATGGATGCAATGCTAAAGTCGCTATATGAGATAACAACTAACAAGAAAGTTGTTGAAAGTTTCCGGTATATTCAAGAATATTTTTAGTATGAAATTTAGGTTACGTCCATGAGGGTTTGGTGGAAGGAGATTATGGCTTCAAGGTGTGAATTTGGGTCTTAAAATAAGGCCGTATTCATAAGTTTTTCCTCCTTGATTTTTTTTGCCATTTGATCTATTTTTTACCTATGGACAAAGAGTTGGACATATTAAAAGACCAAATTATCTCTCTTGTAAATCCATTAAAAATTATTCTATTTGGGTCAAGGGCAACGAATTCAGCACACAGTCACAGTGATTATGATCTTTTAGTTATTATGCCTAGTGGAACCAACAAAAGGGAGATAGCTCAATATATCTATAAAAACGTAATGGGAATTAAAATCTCATTTGATATCATTGTGTCTACGCCTGAAACCTTGGAAAAATATTCAGAGATTCGACATTTAATTTATTTTCATGCATTAAAAGAGGGATTGGAGCTTTATGCTGTATGAAGACCCAAGTTCTCCGGAGGCTTGGTTAATGCATGCCAAAAGCGACTTAATCATAGCAAAGTTAGGTGACAGAAGTGATATTTTATTGAATCAACTTTGCTATCATGCGCAACAAGCGGCGGAAAAATCCTTGAAAGCAGTCTTAATCAAGGAAAAGGTAGAATTTTTATTCACCCATAACATCAAAACTTTATTACTCTCACTGCCTGAATCAATTCAAAAACCAAGTTTTTTTGATGAATTGCCAATTCTAACAGACTATGCAGTCATCACAAGATATCCAGGTGATTATGAAGAAATTCTTTTTTCAGAATATGAGAAAGCAGTAAGTTTAGCTGAATCGGTTTTTATTTGGGCTATTGAAAATATAAAAAAGTAAAATCTAAATACTTTTAATAAAAACCCAGTTCGCCGTGAAACGAACTGGGTTTAACTATTAAGTTTTTAATCGAAGACTCCTCCTTCAATAGGAGATGTTGGGCTTGTTGTATTGATTAAAATCAAATAATCACCTGCAGTATTGATTCTGAATCTATGTGTAGTAAGGGTGGAAGAAAGCGTATAGTCGGTAGTCACTGTCGCCACGTTCTGCGAAGAATTTAATGGGCAATTGGATTGTTTGAAAATAGTCGGCACAGTAGCGCCCGATACTATTGTTATCACTCTATTAGCTGCCACACTCTTAGCTGAATAAACAGCAAGCGTATTCGAGCCAATTACGCGTGTCTGAGCATTTACTAACCTCACATCACCAGCAGTAGTCAACGGAACTGAACCGATACTCGTTCCAAGCAATGTAACTTCACAGGAAGCTCCCCCACTCGAAAGGGCAAGAAGTGCCAAAAGTGCGGTATTATCATCTTCCTTTTTCTTTGGGCAATTGATGAGAAGTGCACCTACCAAAAACAATCCTAAAAACTTTACTATATTCTGAAACATTGGTTCTCCTTTTTATCTAACCTGTTAGTTGTTATATGCCATAACAACTAACAAGAAAGTTGTTGAAATTTTCGGGGTGGGGGGGGGGGGGTAGTCAAGAATATTTTTAGTATGAAAATACCGGGGCATCTTTAAAAGTTTGGTGGAAAGAGGTGCAGAATAGAAGGGATTTTACGTTTATTTAAATCCTTGACTAAAATGGAATCGCACTCCATTTTAGTCAAATGTGGATTGATCGCTATATAACTTCCTTATTTAAAGAAAATTCCGATACAATCCAAGTCATCCGTGGGCCGAGACAATGCGGAAAGACAAGTCTCATCCTCCATTTAGGTGAAGGATTTGAAGAGATCTCACTGGACAACCCCAACTTTCGTGAATTGGCCAATCAAGATCCCGAGCTTTTTTTAGCTCAGTTTAAGTCGGAGCGGATCTTTATCGATGAGGCACAGTATGCACCTGCTTTGTTTCCCTCTCTGAAACGAAGAGCGGATTTGAGCAAAAGAGACCCATCTAAACGAAACCAAACTCTGATTCGGGTCACGGGTTCCAACCAGCTGTTACTCGACAAACAAGTGAAAGAAAGTCTCGCTGGTAGAGCTAGTTTTTTTGACCTGAATACCTTGTCTGTCGCAGAAATATTAGAATCTAAAAAGTTTAGGATCCAAGAGATTCTATACAAAGGCGGAATGCCTGAGTTATATGCAAATCCTAAAAAAGATCCTGTTAAGTATTTAAATGACTATATCAATAGTTATGTGGAAAAGGATATCGTTCTTTCTGCGGGTATCCAAAAGAGCCGAGAGTTTTTAAAATTTATCAAACTACTTGCTGGACGTACGGGAAATCTGATCGACTATTCGAATTTTGGAAAGGAGGTGCATATTGATTCAAAAACAAGCAAAGATTGGATCAGTATTTTAGAAAGAATGGGGATTCTATCTCTGGTATATCCTTATTCATCAAATCTTTCCAAACGTTTAACAAAGTCACCAAAGGTTTACTTTTTAGATACTGGCCTTGCTTGTAGATTGCAAGGGTGGAGTGATTCACTTCCCATTATCACCTCTCCGCAACAGGGACAACTTTTCGAAAATTTAGTATATTCGGAAATTTACAAAACGAATCAAAATTTTGGGAAAAATTGGCAGATTTATCATTGGCGTTCCAAAGACGGTGAAGAGATTGATTTTTTGATTGAATGGAAACCAAATCATTTTCTCTTTTTAGAGAGTAAAACAAGTCCAAGCCAGATATCAGATATCTCAAAGTATTCTGAAGTCAAAAAGGTCTTTCAGAAAAGGATTCCTGAGTATTTTATTTGCCACCAAGAAGGCCAAAGGATCTTCAATCGACAAATTCCCATCGCTTTCTTGCGAGATTTTTTGTTAGATTATACAAAGTAAAAGGGGCTCTCCCCTTTAGAAGTGTACCCAGTTCGCCGTGCAACAAACTGGGTGAGTCTA
>JALOTI010000281.1 GCA_025457985.1 Leptospira sp. | reverse complement strand
TCGAATCTCGTAACCATTCATTTCACATTGGGAAAGAATTCCAAGCAGGGCATATTGAGTTTTACTCTCTCGTTTCATTTTGATCCCTTCATATAAATAAAGATTCCATGGAATTTAATTTTTTCCACCGTATATCAAGTGTAGGAAAGATCCAGGAACTTACAATAGGCACTCCAAACTTCCGAAGGCGATTCGATTTGGGGCCAATGCCCGATACCTTCAGATAACAAATATAATTTTCCATTCGGAACCGTGGATTCAAATTTTTTTGCCATATGGATTCCCGAATTGGGATCGTACGGCCCACAAATATAAGCAAGTGGAATATTTGTGGCATTCATAGCTCCGATCCACCGTTCTTGGAATTTTGGTTTTTCAAAAACCAATCGCCCCAATAGATAAGCAATATCTTTACCATTCTTATAATTTAAAATTTGCCAATACTCTTCCAATCTGTCTTGGCTTAATTTTGTTTCAGGACCAAAAAGAGAAAGAACAGAAGATTCAATTTTTTTTCTAGATATCCGATGGCTAAGAAAACTACCAAACCAATTTGGGGTTTGCGATAGCAATCTCTGGATAAACCTCGGTTTGTATACACTTGAAAAAATACCTCCATTCATAAAGGCAATGGAACGAATATCCAATTTCAAACCATCCATTTCTACTTTCGAAAGTAGCTCTTGGACCACACTTGCACCTAAATCATGTGCGAATATATCAAATGATTTTATGTTCAAAAAGTTAACAAAATAAATTAGTATATTTGCATATTCAGAGAAAGAATAGATATGATTCTTTGGTTTGTCCGAAAATCCCATCCCTGGTAGATCTAGAAGTATCCATTTGATTTTATAATTACTAGGATTTGAGTTTGAGAATTCTATCAAATCTTTCCAGTCATAACTATTGTAAGGATACCCATGGATAAGAAGTATTGGTTGACCTTCTCCGATCACTCGGTAGTAAATATTCAGATCATTATAAGTAAAAAATTCACCAGACTTTCGCCATTCTGTCCAATCCTCCATTTTTAACTCCTAGAAACCTTTAGCTGCTAACCTGGATACGACGTCTAACCATTGTTTACGCTTTGTTTCACTGCTTCCTCGGATGGGACCAAAAATTTTTACCTTAACAGGACGTACTCCACAAAACTCTAAAGTTCCACGTTTTAATATACGAACACCCGGT
This sequence comes from Leptospira sp., assembly GCA_025457985.1. Lineage (GTDB taxonomy): Bacteria > Spirochaetota > Leptospiria > Leptospirales > Leptospiraceae > Leptospira_A. Next base: position 2,694 of record JALOTI010000281.1, on the reverse strand, counting down.
TCACCGTTCCAGAGCCAATAGTACCAAGAAGGGGCATCCATGGTTATAAATATGGATGCCGATTTGCCTAACAAAAGTTTTTCGGGAAGAGGTGAATTTTTGCGGTATTTAAAGGCAAAACCCGGAAGAAATACTCGATCGATCCAACCTTTTAAAAGAGCAGGCATACTTGCCCACCAACTCGGAAATACAAATACCAAATGATCAGCCTCCTGAATGAGTTTTTGACTCAATTGGATATCAGGTTCAAGAGACTCAAAATCCAACCTGGAATATCCAGACCTGAGGTTTAGATCAAAATTCAGTTCAGAAAGGTTTAGAACCTGGAGGGAATGACCGGATTGTACCGCAGATTTTTCGTATTCGGAAACAATTGCGTTGCAATAGGAATCCTTTCTGGGATGTCCATTGATGAGTAAAATTTTGCGATTCGACAAAGGGGTACCTCTAATAGATATATCTGGAAGATATATCTATTAGATATATTTTACAAGCAAAAAATCATGAATATCTTGCTAAAATAGATAAATCCCGATCTTCTTCTTTTGAACAATACGCAAGCCAAGAGCCAAATTTTGTCAGATCTTATGCGGACTTGGTCTCAATTGTAATTTTTCCTGAAAGGAGCTTGTGAACAGGACATGCATTTGCAACCTGTATGAGCCTCTCTCGTTCTGCATCTGATAGATTTCCACTCAAATGAACGACTCTGGTGATTGTATGATCCTCTGGCGAAACCTTATCAATTGTTAGCTCAACTGTCACTTCATCCAAAGGCATAGATTTTCGATCAGCATACATCCGAATTGTGATAGCAGTACATGCTCCAAGGGAAGAAGCGAGCAATTGGTTGGGATTGGGACCGAGATCAGTACCTTGCAAATCTTCAGGTTCATCAGCAATCCATTGGTGTTTGCCAGAAACTATTTTGGTTTCGTATTTTTTGATTCCTATCTTAACAACAACCTTATCAGGGAATAAACTGGTCATATCTCTCTCCGTTTTTAATTTTCTCTGCAATATCCATTGTGCGGTCTCGATTTTCTAACATTGCTGTTTGCACTTTCGCTCTCCAAGTTTCAAACTCATCTTCCGTTAGATTTCTAGGAATAAAAATTGGTTCCCCGTAAGACACGACGAAGGTGGTGAATGGTTTTGGGACGCGGTGTTTGTCCCAAGATTTTTCCAATATCCACTGTTTCGTACATTCATAATGAAAAGGAACGATAGGAACTTGTGCCACTTGGGCAGAAGCAACGATACCCGATTGTAAGATGAAGGCAGGTCCCCTTGGTCCATCGGGTGTGATCGCACAAGGATGTCCTTTTTTTAAATGTTGGATCATTGCCTTTAGTGCCTTAGAGCCACCTTTTGAACTGCTACCTCGGATACTTAAGTTGCCAAAACGTTGGACTACCTCATTGATAAAGTCCCCATCTTTCGATTCGGAGATCATCACCGCAACATTCTTTCCCCGATGGAGGTAGGGAGAGTAAAGAACATTCGTATGCCAGATGGAATACAAAAATGGTTTTTTGTTTTTGAACAAGTCTTCATAAGTTTCATTTTTTAGGATGACAAACCGAGACGACCATCCTATGAACCTTTGAATAATAACAGCGATTAGTGGAAGAAACCAAAGTAGAAATTTTCGCGTCAAAACGATTACCTAATTCAATCTGCTTTCAGTGTATCAGCATTGCGGTCGGTATTCGAGCAAATTATGATTTTTTCTTAAAAAGATCTCCGAGTTTTCCCAGGTCTTCTGGTTTTATATTCGTACCTGCGGCTTTTTTATTTTCTTCTTGGATCTCTTTATAAACTTCAGCTCGGTGCACCGATACATTTTTCGGTGCTTTCACACCTATCTTTACTTGATCACCTTTGATATCGACTATGACAATTTCTATATCATCACCGATGATTATGGATTGGTTGCTTCTTCTTGCTAATACTAACACGAACTAAACCTTCTCGGAAGACATTTCTTCCATAGATTCCACTATATTCTTTCTAATTGGGTGATTTTCATCTCTGGAAATAAATTGTCGACCCTTTCCTAACTTACCATTGATAATGATCGGACCTTGTAAGTTCGCTGTCATTCCCTTTGGATCATCATGAGGAATGGTTACGATTAAAAAGATAATTCCATCTTTCCAAGTATCCAGACCTATTTCTTGTAATTCTTCGTCACCGATCGCAGGTTTGTATTCAGTCAAAAAAAGTTCGGGCTGGATCAAGATAAATGCAAGTCCTGACTCCTTAGTAGATTGTAACCATTTAAATGGACTCTCCGGACTTTCTTCAATCAATGCATACTCATTAAATTCTTCAAAACCCAAAAGTCCATTTGGAAACTGAAGTATCTGTTTCGCGTCCACTTGAATTGTACCAAAGGGTTTTGTGTGAATTGTAACGGGCATTCTTTCTCTTTCCTATTTATTAACTTGTCAAAAACATTGGATCGGATATTTCAAAATTTATCTTAAAAAATCCATCAAAGTTGGTTTGATAATTTTAGAACCGACATTCAAAGCATAATTATGAATGGTTTCTAACCATTTAAAATTCATAATCGTTTCAGGGAAATCAATGCCTTCATTTTTAGCCAATAATTCAGTCATATACATTTTGTCATAGGATACTCGGTCTTGGTGTTGTTCCAAACGATTCATTCTAGCACCAATGGTG
>JALOTI010000280.1 GCA_025457985.1 Leptospira sp. | reverse complement strand
ATGGACTCCAACTTTTAAAAAAGTTACGAACTACGTTTCCAGACATAGCTGTAATTATAATAAGCATGTTGACAGATGATACTTTTGTTGATCGCGCATTCAAACTTGGTGCGATGGGTTATGTATTTAAGGAGGACACTACAACGCAGATTGTGGAAGCGATCCACACTGTTCTTCGAGGAGATTATTTTGTAAGTTCTTCGCAAGCAACTCGACTTCTTGGGCATTTGTATCGAGCTTCTCAAAAAGAGGAAAAGGATCCTATTGATAAACTGAGCAACCGGGAATTGGAAGTGTTTCTGATGATCGGTGAAGGAATGCCAGTAAAGGAAATTGCAGCAAGTATGGGATTGGCTGCGTCAACTATTGAAACTCTTAGATCCCGAATCAAAACAAAACTTTCTATCACCGAAAATGAAAAGCTAATCCGGGTAGCTGTTGAGTGGAAATACACTCAAACTAAATCGGATACAGTGGTCTCCCAGTAGGGATTAATATCTCAACTTAAAATAGTGGTATAACAATTCTTTGCCTTCTCGCGATGCGAGCAACATGCGATAGGCTTCCGCTATTTTTGTTTCTCCCCTGGCTTGTTTTTGAGTGAAATGATAAAATTCATTTGCTCGTTCGTCATATCCCAAGTTCAACAATAAGTTTAAATAAAAACTATGATCATATTCATCAGCAAACGGAGAATATGCGATACTCCTAAATAAACTTTCTGATTCCCGCCATTTTCTGATCTCAAAATAACAACGTGCATAAACTTTTTTTTCACGCCATCCCAGAGATCTTTCATTCTGTAGAAAAGAAAGTGCTTTTCTAGGATCCTTTTCTTTTAAATAAACAACACGACCTAAAAGATTTTGCGCAGATAGGTTTTTTTTATCTACTTCTAAAATTAGCCTTAATTCTATATCTGCCTTTTCAATCTCGTTTAACTCTAGATAAGTTTTGGCTAATATCAATCTTGCTTCAGAATAGTTAGGTTTATACTCAAGAGATCTATTTAAAGAAACAATAGCGTTCTTAAAATCTTTTAAAATAAAATAAGCAAGACCTAAGTTGTAATGGTAAAAGGGATTGTAGGGAGAGATTTGATTTGTTTCGATCCAGTTTTCTTTAGCTTCATTCCAATTATCTTCTTGTGCATAAATCATCCCAAGTAGAAAACTCGCTGACTCATGATTGGGTTCTTTTTTCAGCGCACGTAAGAGACTTTCTTTGGCCTCAGGCCAATTCATCCGAGTATAGAGGATGCTACCATTTAGATAATCATACTCAGCAAAAATTTCGTATTTCGGATTTTGAATTTTTTTAAATTCATTGTCTGCCAAGGAAAATTTTCCATAACGCAGAGCATTTATGATGTCCCGACTTGATTTTTCTAAATCTAATTTTGAGTTAATTGATTCATCATCACTTACGGAAGTAGTTTGTGAACCCAATCCTGTGACAGAAAAATGTAAAACAAGTATAAGAAATATTAAAAATTCGAGTGGAGATTTTTTTGTCATTTTTTGTTTTCTATCCAATTTAGAATTTTATGATGTGCATCAAGTGTCAAATATTTGTTTTTCGATCCTGATTCTGAAACCAAGTTAGAAGGGTTTAATCCATAGTTTATATTTCTCTGTGTGAAGTTATTCTTTAGAGACAATTGTGAAAGATTACCTAAGTAGGGTACTCCAAATAAATTGGATACAAATTCGCCCAAATGCTCGTGTATTTCCGAAATCCCAACCACAAAAACCTTTTTTGAAAGATACATAGATTCTAATAAAGTTAATCCGAAATATGTAAGTACAAAATCAGATTCTTGGATCAAACGATAGAATGGAATTTTTTGAATTCTTTGTATGTATTTTATTTTGGGATTTTTGGGAAATGTTCCACCTATACGAAATAACAAATCTAACGAAAATGTATCCTGAAGTGTATTCAAAATAAACTCATCAACTAGCTCAGTTTGTTTCTGATCTAAATTTCCTAAATATACTAATAATTGTAATTTATTTTGTTTTGTTACGTTAACTGATGAAAATCCACTTAAAATTGGCGAAGTGAAAAAAGATATATTCTCCTTACTTGAATAATCTTCAGAAGGATGTGGTAAAAAAAAGGCAGAATTATCTTCGTTAGGTGGATGTTTTAAATTATCAATGAAAAATGCTTCGTTTTCGTCCGCAAAATCTTCTCTTACATCAAAAATTCTGATTCTTTTGGAAGACTCATCATTCGGAATTTGTTTCTCGGAATTAGTTTGTTCCTTTTTATATGTTTTTGAGTTTATGAGTTCAGTTTCAATCTCATTCATTTGGAGATAGATTGATAGGGATATAGATCTCTCCATGTGGCCGGTTCCAAATTCGATGGGATCACCATAAATAACTTCACATTTTTTTGCTAAAGGTTTAGGTTCTGGCAAAGGAAAAGAAACTTGTTCGATGGAGGCGTTTGCATCAAAGAATTTAGGATCTAATTTATAAAGTTCATAGATTTCTTTAGCACCAAAGAATTGATTTGTATCTTTAAAATAGCTCCAAACATTTCTCGCAAACTCAAGATCTTTTGGTTCATCAATCGTGAGTCGAATTCGATTGGAAAGATTTCTTTCTTCCGGCTTTAAATGAGGTGCAGTTATTCTATGGATCTGATGTATTTCTGGGTGTTCTTTGATATGTAAGCTTACATGTTCTCTATGTCTTTCTTCGTTATATATATCGTTATTGTAAATTAAAGATTCATAGGAAAAACATTCTATCCCCATTCCTAATGGTAAACCCGTCATCGCTAAAGAATAGAATCGCGACTTAAGATAAAATAAAGCTTCCCAAAGATATTGAATGGATTGGAGGTCGACGAAAGGATTATCTCCCGTTAGTCGAAATATATCTTTGATTCCATAATGTTTAGCACACTGAATGTATCTTTCTCTTACGTTGTTTTCCGAACCGAAAAAATAGTTTATAGATTTTGACTCTAGATAGTTTGAAAGTTCTCTATCCTGAGATGGAATTAGAAAGATGATTTGTTCATTCGGAAAAAGAAAAAGTAATCTTTTATGTAAATGATCTAAAATAGTAAGATCAGGATATTGTTCTGGAGAAAGGGATTTTAAAACCTTCCCTTTTAGACGGGTACTACCAAGTCTAGCTTGGATCAGCAAATATGGTTTAGGCGTTGAATGTATACCATTCATCACAATTTAAACAAGGTGCTGGAATCAAATCATGTTTTCCACTGAAAGAGTTTTGGAAATGAACAAGTCCCTCGTGCCAAATTTTTATAATATCGTCAGTATATATATTTCCTAGTAGATAGTTTTGTTCCTGTTTGCAAATGGAAACCGAACCATCCACTTTGATATAGAGATCTCTAGTCAAATGCCAACAAAAATCTCGGTGTATAGGAGTAAGGTCACTAACTCTCTTTTCAGGTAGTTTACCAGCAAAGCTATTATACTTTTGTAAAATTACATTAATGCCCTGTTTCTCGAAGAAGGTAAAATAAGAGTCAATTTCTGATTCTACATCTAACATTTTAATCATTTGTAAATTTAATGATTGAGATGGTAGAATTTCTTTTAGCTTTAGAAGCCGATGTTTGATGGTTTCTAAATGATTGGCTCCATAAAGAGATTTGTATGTTGATTCATTTAGTGTTGTTAAATTCACAATTAGGGATATTCTCCCCTTTTCGGCTTCAGATAGTCCTGAAAGATATTCCTGAAATGAATCAAAATTTGTATAAAGAGCTGTTTCAATGATGATTTCTTTAATATTATGGAATTGCAAACTAGTTTGTACTAGCGAGATAAACTCTGGATGGAGCATTGGTTCTCCATTTCCTCCAAAACATAAGGTTGTAGGACTTTTCCAATGAGTCTTGATTTTTGTTAGAGTT
>JALOTI010000279.1 GCA_025457985.1 Leptospira sp. | reverse complement strand
ATCCTATCCTCCACAAATCCCTGGAACAGCTTCCAGAAGGCCAGGAAATCCCTAGGGTCTTATATGAGGCAGTCGCCGTCGTCTTTCGCATCTTAGTTTCTGCACCGCAAAAGAAAAACAATTGAAGTTTCAGGAGTTTTGTGCAGTATATACGAAGCTATGCGAAAAATTTCTGTCCGTGATTTAGAACCGGGAACTAAGTTCACCCGTTCGGTTTATTTGGATAAAGATACGGTATTTGTTGGTTCAGACCAGCCCATCACACAACAAGATCTAGACAGACTCAATCAGTTTGGCATCAGTTTTGTACTCACAGACGGGGAAAAAGTCACCCTTGCAGAATCTGAAAAAATGGCTGGTGCCAATGGGTTAGGTTATTTCGATACCAATCTCCCGTTCTACCAAGATGACGAAAACTCTACACGTTTTAAATACATATTAGAAAAGGCAAACTCCAGCAAGGTTGAGTTCAATGCAGTATTTAAGGACTGTTTTGAATTAGTTCAAAAAACGTATAAATCTGCTTCGGAAGGCCGTTACACGGAAATACGCGAATTCCGAGAGATTGCAGAGAGAATTGCAGACCACACAAAGTCCAATATCCAATTACCGATTTTACTCCTCTCTCATTCCCACTCCGGATATTATTTATATACTCATATTTGTTATGCGACATTCTTCTCTGTTATGATCGGAAACTTCTTAGAGTTTTCAAGACCTAAGTTGATTGATTTGGCACTTGCCTCACTATTCGCTGACATTGGTATGGTAACCGTTCCTGAAGAGGTTTCAGAAAAACGGGGACCCCTTTCGGAACTGGACCTTAAGACAATCAAACGCCATCCTGTTACTGGTTATCAAATCCTTACTCAAAGACTCAAATTGAAGAACTCGCTTGCTATCGTGTCTTTACAACACCATGAAGCATTGGATGGTTCTGGTTACCCGCAGAGGATTATGGCAAATCAGATCGAGGAGCTAACAAAGGTATTTATGATTGGGGATCAATTTGCGGCTATGATCCATCCAAGACCTTATCGTCAGGCAATAGTTCCTTACGAGGCCATGAAGATCATGATCTCTGAAAACGTAAACCGATTTGATTTAAAAATGGTGCGTTTGTTTTTGAACAAACTATCAATGTTTCCAGTTGGATCTGGAGTTGTTCTCTCAGACGATCGAATGGGGTTGGTAATCGAAGCCAATCGTGATAAGCCCCTAAGGCCTGTTGTGCGAGTGACAAAAGATGGTGATGGGAGACGTTTGAAACATTTGGAGTTTGTGGATCTAATGAAGGATCTTAATCTCTACATACAAAAGGCAGTTCCATTTTCACAAATATACTGAATGGCCTTTTCGTTCAAAACAAAAAGGGGTAAGTCGGGAGAGGAAGTCTCCATTAGAGAACTCCAAAATATGGGACATATTATTCTGTTCACAAATTATCGGAATAGATTTGCGGAGATTGATATTATCAGTTTTTATGAAGGTGGATTGTATTTTTTTGAAGTAAAAACTTGGACGGAAAAAAACTTCTTTCATCCCTTTTTTTCACTTAATGAGACAAAACAACAAAAAATGCGGAAATCATATTTATATCTTATCCAAAAGATACCAGCTTTTTCCCACCTAACAGTGAGTTTTAATTTGATCCATATCACTGAAAAAACGGAAGTTATCTTTTATTACTCACTCTTCTAAAATACTTCATCAAGGGATTTTTAATCCCTTCCGATGGTTTCAGTATCCCTTAGGGAAACGCTCTCAAGGACGAGAGTTTGATTGTTACAAGGAAGTAACCCAGATGAGAAATTTCAGTGTATTAGGAAATTTGGCGGAATCAGATGAATTTGGTCCCGATCCAGTTCTACTTAGAAAAAGAGGAATGGCTAATTCCATTCAGAAAAAATTCCAAAACTATAAAAAGAAAATCGATGATCCAGCTTATATGGATTATGCGATAAATAAAATAGCTATGGAAATTTCCCATTTCATTTCCAAATAATTAGCCTAAACTATAGATCCATTCATAGCCAAAAATGTATCTACTTGCCTCCTCAAGATGTACTTCCTTCACTTGGGGGGAAAGGTCAAAATCTGCAATCGTCCTGGAAAGATCCTTCCATTGTTTTTGTTTTCTAAAGCTTAGTTTAGAAGAAAGGGGAGAAGGGGTGAAGTTTTTAGATATATTTTCTGGTCCTTTTTCCATCTCAGATTGAAGTCGATCTTCCCGAAATTGCATCGCGTTCCTAATTTTTCTGCGGATAACGGATTCACTTATTTCAACACAACGAACGTCACCGCCAGAAAACAATGTAGAAAAAATACAAATCCGATCGAGGAAGGCTCCACTAATCTTTTGCAGATACATTCGAATTTTGTGGAGTGAGCAGTGACACTGGGATTCACTGGAATAATTCCCACAGGGGCATGGATTAGCTGCCATCATAAGAGTAAAATTGGCTGGAACCCTAATTTTATCCTTCCATCTAACGACCTCTAAGTGACCTTCTTCCATTGGCTCCCGTAAGGATTCCAAAATTCGTTCCTTAAATTCTAAAGCTTCATCTAAGAATAGGATACCTCCATGGGCAAGGCTTATCTCTCCTTTTTGGAAACTAGATCCGCCACCGAGTAATCCAACTTCCGATGCAGAATGGTGAGGAGAACGGAAAGGTCGAGGTACCTCTGTTGATTCAAAATTAGGGGAAAAAATGCAATAGATCTCTTTTTCCTTTCTGGAAAGAGGGGGCAGAAGTGGTTTTAGAATTTGGTGGAGAAAGGTTTTTCCGGAGCCGGGGCTTCCCATAACAAAGGAATGGTGTTTGCCCAAGGCGGAATATATCAACCCTTGGAAAACATACGTTTGTTCCTTTGTCAGTAAAATCTTTTGGAATTGATTTTGGGGTTCTTGAGTTTCCTCGTTTCCTGAGGTAATGCAAACAGGCTTTATTTGGGTTTCCAAATCTTTAAGCGAGGAAACAAAGAAATACTGTCCATCAGGGAGAGTTCTTTCTTTCAGCTCGGCAGGAAGGACGAACGTAGATATTCCTTGTCTCTGTTTTAGCCATACGAGGGGGAGAAGCTCGTTACCTCCAATGGCCTGCCCATTCAAACCCAAATTTCCAAGGAACAGGGCTTCCGACGGAAACCATATTGGGGAAACCTGAGAGGTGGCGCAAAGAAGCGCGTAGGCGATTGCCAAGTCTAGATAAACCGTCTTTTTTAATATATGCGTAGGCCTTAGGTTTACAACGACAGTTTGCATGGGAAAGTAGAAACCAGAGGCCTCGAGGGCTAAGCGGATTCTATCTCTTGACTCTTTCGTTGTTGTAGGAGCAAGCCCTAAGATCTGGAAGAGGGGAAGACCAGGTCGGATTGCAATCTCAACTTCGATATCTTTCGTGCCATCCCATTCATAAAGTAGGCTTCTTACATTGGCTAATTTTGGAAACATAACTCAAGATGTCTAAAAAATGGGCTTCGGTCCCCAAAAAATAAAAAAAGCTTTCCAAGTTTAAGGCATCATGGTCATTTTTCCAGAGAGTTTATTTTGAATTGTAGTTTTTATCGTTTCATTGTCTTCGGTGTCCTCCTGATTCTTTTTTCTTGTTCCAAGAGACTCATCGGGAAAGATCAGGTGCGGGAAATCAATGATGACTTCGATTCTAAGACATATGCTCTAAAAGAGGACTTGCGACTTTCCAACGAAGAAGTTTGGAAGAAGGGAACCTTGGTAAAGATTTATATTGAATCGACGCCTTCCCTGGTCAAACTTAAGTTTTACCCTGCTACGGAGACGCGGGAGGGTTCGGTAGGACGACTGGCTGCCTATAGGATCAATGATGATATAGAAGGTGGAAAGTTCGACGCAAGAGATGTAGAAGAATGGGTCGCTACAAAATT
>JALOTI010000278.1 GCA_025457985.1 Leptospira sp. | reverse complement strand
AATTCTCCATCCAAGCCCTTAAACCCAATATTTATCACATTGTAAAGTCGCTTTTCACGATTTCCATTAATCCAAGTTCCTTCGATTTTTAGAAGTTCGGATTCTAGGTAATCACGCATTTCTCGGATTTTGGCTTCGTTTTCGGCCATTTCGGCTTGAGCCAGTTCACAGGCTTTTCCTAACCCTACGATTCCAGGGACATTAAGCGTTCCGCTTCGCATCCCTCTCTCATGCCCACCTCCATGAAGCAGAGCAGGGATTTTGATTCGGTTTTTCCGTTGGCGAATGAATAGTGCGCCGACTCCTTTTGGGCCGTAAATCTTATGTGCCGAGAAGCAAAGCAAATCTATTCCAAGTTCGTCTACATTGACCTTAATTTTCCCGACTGACTGAGTGCAGTCACTCATAAAAATTGCTCCTTTTTCATGAGCCAATTCAGAGATTTCTTGGATTGGTTGGATTACCCCTGTTTCATTATTGACATGCATCACGGATACCAAAATGGTATCATTCCGAATCGCTTGTTTTACCACTTCTAATTCCAGTAAACCATCATTCTGTACGGGTAGGTAAGTAATCTCAAACCCTTTGGTCTCTAAATATCGACAGGTATCCAACACAGCAGAATGCTCTGTGGATACCGTCACGATATGTTTTCCTTTGTTAGCGTATGCTTCTGCGACTCCCTTGATGGCTAGATTGATTGCTTCTGTCGCTCCACTGGTAAAAATGATCTCATGTGTATCCGCTCCAATCAGATCGGCTACTTGCTGCCTTGCTTTTTTTACCGCTTCGTGTGCAGAAACTCCAAATCGGTGCGTGGAGGCAGCATTGGCAAAGTTAGTTGTTAAGAAAGGCATCATCTCCTCGAGGACTCTCGGATCTATCGGTGTAGTCGCATTGTTGTCGAGGTAGATGATTTCTTGATTCATGGGCTAAGGTAGTACTGTTGATATACTCGATCCACATCCCCGGGATAATTTTCCTCTGGAAATCGGACTTCATTTATTTCCTCCTTTAGTAGGATGGTGATGTTGGTCTCAAGGATTTCAAAGTTAATGGTTGGATTGATCTGTTCCCAGTCTTCTTCCCCTTCTATAAATTCCGAATAAAAGTGGATCAAACCAGTTGAAATAAACACTTTAGAGTTGGGATTAAAGTTCATGTAGCTAACCTGAAAGATTTCCAGCCCATTTTCTCGAATTACCTCTATGGAAGGATCGATTTCTTTATTTTCCAGTTGAATCAAACTGAGGGTCCATTCACCCAAAAATTCTAGGTTTTCGATAATCCCAGGAAGTTGTTTGCATACTTCTTCAAAGTTTTCAAATCGTTGAAAAACTGCACTAACTCCACCGTCGATTTGCTCAGGCACCAAGAAAAATTGATGGAACCGGTTAAAGCCACTGACCTGATGGATTTCGGTGGTAATGATGTGAGTGATCGTAGACATTTTTCAGGTGTTTTAGGATCGGTGTGAATCAACTGTGTATTCTCGAGCCGAAGAGTAATTCTTCCTTTGGTATAACCTCTCCTTTTCCAACCTTTCTATATCACCTGGATAGTCCTTGATATCGAAAGTGAAGCGGTCCTCCTTTTCATGGAGATGGATTGTGTAGTTTTTCTCAAATTGATAAAGTATAGTTTCTTTTTGAGTGTAAGAGTCTTTCTCTATAGTTCGGCTCTCAAAATGGAGGATGCTACTTCCTGCAAAGCATCTGCCGAGTCGCCCAAAATTCATGTAGCTAAGATTGAATACTCTTCTACCTCTTGAGGGGACCTCGTAGTATCCGTATTTTCTCCAAATTCTAAAGCTATCCGGTACTTGGTAGAGTTCTAGCGCCCATTCACCCCCTGCTTCAAGCTCATGAATAATTTGTGGAAGCCATTCTTTGACATCTTCATAAGAGTTGAAGACTTCTTTGTCAAATTTTAAAAATCCATCAATTTGGTTTCCAATGAGGATAAACTTTGAGTACCGATTGAAGCCTCGAAAGTGACTGATGATCGGTCTAAAGAGAATGTGTTTGATCTGGTCCATAGTGATTTTCTGTTTGTATTCAGAAAAATCTTGAAGCCTAGACTTCTAAACTATTCCTTAATTGTATGATTTAGAATTAGTTCGGAATAATTTATTCCATTTTTTCTCATGCTTAGGTATTTTTGATTTATATGGGCTTTTCTCAGCTTTAGGTGTTTCTAATTTATTCATTTACCTAGATCAATCTTGGTAGTCTAATCGGATCAGGGTAACTTAGACCTAGTTAAAAATTAAGTTTTTATGATCATGAATTCCACTATCCATCACGGCAGAAATATCAAGCGATTCAGAGAAATGCTTGGAATTAAACAGGAAGCGATGGCTGATGCGCTGGGAGCCGATTGGTCTCAAAAGAAAGTAAGCTTGCTGGAGCAAAGAGAGAAGGTAGAGGAGGAATTGATGAAGCAGGTGGCAGCAGTACTTAATGTGCCTGTGGAAGCCATCGAAAAGTTTGATCAGGAGTTTGCGGTAAATATCATTTCCAACTCCTTCACGGCCCATGACCAAGCCACAGGATTTATTTACAACCAAAATCCAACTTTTAATCCCCTTGACAAACTTTTGGAAGTGATGGAGGAAAACAAGAAACTGTACGAGCGTCTTCTTGAATCCGAGCGAGAGAAAGTAGCCTTCCTAAGCAAGCTTGTTGGAAAGTGATTTGATTGCTATTTAAAGTAGAATTATTTTTCTCTTTCTCATTCGGAACCTAAGCTAGCGTCAAGGATGACAGCTGAGTTGTCTCGGAGACACTTGGCCTGAATCAGGTTTAGCTCATTTATCTACAAGTAATCCGAGCTATGTATAAATATGGGGTTACAGGAAGTATCTTAGCTGTTGCAGGAGGTCCAATTCTATTAGAAGCCTTAACACAATCAGGTGTCACAAAATCTATAATTGATAGTTTTGTAATTGGAAGCGAGCTTAGTACATCCAAAAGGATTTTAAGTGCAGGTATGGAAACTGGAAGCCAATTGGCGACTGGAACAGATATTCGTGACCTTGATTTTATCGATATTGGAGCTCAAAGTGTTTTTGGCTTCAATACATTTGGAAGTGTATTAACTGGTTCAGTTTTGGATTATAGTCCATTTTCAGTTTCCAGTGGATATTTTGGATTCTCAGTAAATACGGGGAATAGGGCAGTAACAAATTTAGGTACGGGAGCTGTTTCTGGATTGTCCACCGATTTTATTATGAAAAATGTAAAATCCCCTTCTGCGTCCTTCGTTTTGTTTTTAGGGACAGATATGATCATGAAATTCAATGCAAATCAAATAAATAAGGTTGCTAATGATTAGGCCAAATAACGAATGGAAATGGTCAGAGAGCCAAGAAAAATGGGCGATAAGGGTTTTTATGTTATTTTGGTTAGGTTCATTTGGATATGTTTGTTATAAGGCCTATGTGGAGTATACTTCTGAAAGGAAATACACGGTTTTGCATTTTTTTCGTAGCTATTCAGATAGTAAAAGGAATGGAATTAGTATTTCTTATTTAGCAAATGGTAAAGAAATAATTGCAAACTGTTTTACCAGTGATTGCAAAAAAATAAAGGTTGGGGAAAAACGTTTAGGGTATTTTTTTGTGGATGATCCAGTTTTCTATGGTATTTATTTTAAAATAAGTGTTCCAGATTCTGTTGTTCCCCCCCTCTGGGTGTAGGTGTGTCGTGAAGTCCTTGATGTGAATCAAAGACATGTTGTATAAGAGATGGTAGTAGGTCTACCCCCCCTCCACCTTGGAGTAGAAGAAATAAGGTTAGGACTAGGCGTAATTTGCAATTACGCCTTCATATACATACAAATTTGTAATTTGCTGATATATAAATTCTTTATTTAACATTATTAATTAAAGTCAGATATTTAATTATTGGAAAGTATAATAACTAATTTTTAACCA
>JALOTI010000277.1 GCA_025457985.1 Leptospira sp. | reverse complement strand
GAGAGAGTTGATCGGCACACCTACTTTTCCGATCTCCGGCCGGGAGACTTCGTGATCCGAGCTATAGCCACACTGAGTTGGCAGGTCGAATGCTATGGAAAGACCAGTTTGTCCTTTGGAAAGGTTCTTACGGTAGAGCTCGTTGGAGGCTTTTGCGTTTGTGTGACCTGCGTACGTCCTAAAAATCCAGGGTTTGTCAGGGTTTGCCTGACCTTTCTCGTCTACGAGAAGGTAATCTTTTTTATCCGTGGACATTCTTTGCCTCGTTTTGTGAAATTCTATGTATAATTGAAAATCTTCTGGAATATTTTCACCTAAAAATTTATACAGGATAAGGCAAATTCAATCTTTTCCCATGCGAGATCCAAAACCTTTTTCACCGATTCCTTTTATTTTTAGCATCTTTTTCTTAAGTTTAGGATTTGCTCTTTTCTCCTATTTTCGTCTTTTCCCAGCAACGGAAACGGAATGGGAGTTTTTGGCCAATATCAAAGCGATTACGGAAGAGGGTGGTCTTATCTCTGCGAGGGAGCCACTTGCTCTTTGGTTCGTTGTCTTATGGAAAAAACTCTTCGGAGTCAATTATATTCCCGCTTATTTAGCATTAGCTGGTATTTTTTATAGCCTTTTTTTACATCTTTTTATGTTGCTTCTCCGCCGTGAGGAGTGGAAGAGAAATCATTACTTAATTGTATATCTGGCCTCTTTTTTGCCTTATTCTTATGGATTCCCGACGTCGTATTTTTCAGAAACTTTGTGTTTAGTTTTTTTACTTTTACTTTTTTTGACTTTTCGTTTCGAAAAGCTAACAGACCTTATTGTGGTTCCACTTTTGACATTTCTTGCATTTATCTCCGACTTCCAGATGTTTTACCTTGGATTCACTTTTTTTGTGATTTTTACCGGGATACGAAGTTCCAGAAAAGCCGCCCAGCGTACATCTGTATTTTATAAAAAACGCAACCTGCCTTTTTTATTTTTGATCGGGTATCTAAGTTTTTTCATGATAAGTTTGATTCTTTTTTCTACCTTTGATTTTTTTGGTCCAAACTCGTTCGCATATCTAATTAAACATTGGTATGAGTCTTCTCTCTTTATACTTTTACCTCTGGTTACATTGGGACTAGGTCATATACTCTTAAAAACGGAAAAAGAATTAAATACCTACACGGCATCTGTAGTTGTCGTTATTCTTATCGGGATATCGATCTACTTTATCTTTAGAGATGTTACCAACACAAACCCAGAGCCTTGGGAAGAACGAACAAAGTCACTGACTAAAGCCTATGGAATGGCATATATCTTAAAGTCTGATCCCATCTATCTACCAAAAGAGTTTTCATATGCCCTATACTTTCAAACAGGAACTAAATCAAAATACCTGAGAGATGATGGTTTTACTGATAAAGCTTATTTTTTAGTTCCTGGAGTTTGGTCACAGGATTTGGCCTTAATCCAAAAAACTTTATACGGAAGAAAGAGCACTCGATTGACAGGATTGGTTCCATTGGGAGAGGACGTTGCACTGATTCAAAAGATTGCGATGGATAAAATGCAGAATGTGAATAGTTTAGAATTTATTTATAAAAAAATGGCCGAAGCCTATGTTGATTTTCCCACAAGACGACCGTTTGATGGTTATATCCAATCTTTACAAAAGAAGTTTGGATACAAAAGTTTTTTCTAAGTAGAATTTATACTGTTTAATTACAGGTTTTGGTTTTCATTAACGTAGGTAGTAATTCTTTACTTTTTCTACGTATTCTTTGGTCTCTCGGTAAGGCGGAACTGCACCGTACTTTCTAACCGCACCAGGCCCGGCGTTATATGCCGCGATGGCTTTTGTTGGATCCTTAAACTCTCGGAATAGCGATTTTAAATAGGTTACTCCACCCGTAATATTATCTTCGGGATTGAATGGCTCTTCAACCCCCAAGGCTTCCGCAGTCTTTGGCATCAGTTGCATTAGTCCCATGGCTCCCTTTGGTGAAACTGCATTTGGTTTGAAATTGGATTCCGCCTTGACGATAGCTTTTACAAGTTTTGGATCAATCCCTTGTTCCGTGGCGATCCTTTCAATTGTTTCCAAGATTTCAGAAGACTTTGACCCTTCGTTTTTCTGTTTTAAATCCTGATCTTTGAGGGAACTGGGATTCCAAGGTATAGCGAGTTGGCTCGAATTTGGGAGTTTGCTCGGGATTTCTGGCTCTGCAGTTGGGATTTTTGACCTTTCGGACGTTAGAGCTTTTTCGACTAGTTCTGGGAAAGAAACCAACTCTTTTGGGTTCTCAGCAAGAGATGCCAAGGATTCCATTCTATTTAGAATCTGCGAAACGGAAGGGATATCTTGGATCCTCATATTCTCTATATCGACTCGAATCAGAAATCCTTTAGAAAAATATGTCTCATTCGCGGGAGATCAGTTTTTGCCAGTTTTCGGCAGCTTTCGGCTTCAATTCAGATTCGTTTTCCAACCAAAGCTTTTTTGTATCTGTAAAAAAGTCTTTGTAGAAGAGGTAGAGTTTTCCATTTACAATTAGGTACGACTTAGGATCTACTTCTACTTTGTCCGTTCCTAAACCAAAAGCGTACGCACACCACCCACCGAATGCTGGGAGATACCTGTCTGGTCTTTTTAAAAATTCCTTTTGATTTTTTTCAGAGGAAAACCAAAACTTCACGCTTTGGTAATCCACCTGGAAACGAGGATCCCCTGCTTGGGGCTCTCCTTTGTGGTAACTGACGGGATCATATCCATTTAAGGCTAGGCCCTGTTTGTCTAAATTGAAGTGTTTAGCGACGGGTATAGGGATTTTGTCAGCAAATAGGTGTATGGTGGAGGATAATACTAAGGTCACTGCAATATGTAAGTATAATATTCTCTTCAGTCTCATTTCTGATTTTCCTATTGTTTTGGTGCGGTCAAAATTTCTGGTCTGAGAATCTCATGGAGCTTTTCTTTCTCCATGAGACCGAGTTCTAGAACAATCTCTTCAACGGTCTTATTTTCGGAAAGGGATCTTTTGGCAACGATGCATGCATTTTCATAGCCTATATAAGGGTTTAAAGCCGTTGCAAGCCCCGCGGACGTTTTGACTCGATTGGACAAAACCTCTTTATTTGCCGTAATTCCTCGAATACAATTTAATTCGAGTGTCTTACATCCGGCTGTTAGGTGTTCGATACTTTTGAAGAGACTATGAGCAATAATTGGCTCAAAGGCATTTAATTGAAGTTGTCCACCTTCGGCTGCTAAAGTAATCGTGACATCATTTCCAATTACCTCGAAGGCAATTTGATTTACAACTTCTGGAATGATAGGATTCACTTTACCAGGCATGATACTAGAGCCAGCTGCTTTGGCTGGGAGGTTGATTTCATTAAATCCACCCTGAGGACCACTGGATAACAGTCGCAGGTCGTTGCAGATTTTTGAAAGTTTAGTTGAGATTCTTTTTAGAACTCCAGATAATTGAACAAAGGCTCCCGTATCTTGCGTGGCTTCGATTAAATTAGGTGCCCCTTCTAGAAAGATTCCTGATTCCTCAGATAGGATTTCTATAGCTCGTTTGCTGTAACGAAAATCAGTATTGATACCTGTTCCAATCGCTGTTGCACCTAAATTAATCTCACCAATGAGAGAGATTGCCTCTTTTAGCCTAACGCGGTCTTCCCCCAACATAACATCATAGGTGGAGAATTCTTGTCCTAAAGTCATGGGAACCGCGTCTTGTAATTGGGTTCTTCCAATCTTAAGTAACCTAGTTTTAAAAGACCAATGTTTGCGATTACTTCATTGGCGTTCATATTGGTCGAGGTTCCCGCACCCCCTTGGATCACATCTACCACAAACTGATCATGGTATTTACCTTCTAAGATTTCGAAAGCTGCAAATTGAATTGCCTTGAACTTAGTCTCTGTCAGACCACCCAATTCAAAATTTGCTTTGGCCGATGCAAGTTTGACGTAGGCGAGGGCCTTAACTAACTCAGTATACGTTCCAATTGTTTTTCCGGTAATGGGATAATTCTCTAAAGCACGTAGGGTATGTATCCCATAGAACATTTCGTCATCGATTTCTCGCTCACCTAGAGAGTCTCTTTCTAACCTTTTATGTGCAATTCTCATGAC
>JALOTI010000276.1 GCA_025457985.1 Leptospira sp. | reverse complement strand
ACTTCAATTATGCCAAAGAATTCCAAAAACTCGATATCAAAGAAGTAAAAGCCGATATCACAAAAATTATGAAAACATCGCAGGACTGGTGGCCAGCCGACTATGGACACTATGGTCCATTTTTTATCCGTATGGCATGGCATAGTGCCGGAACCTATCGCATATTAGATGGTAGGGGAGGTGCAGGAGGTGGCCAACAGAGATTTGAGCCACTTAATAGTTGGCCCGATAACGCAAACCTAGACAAAGCAAGACGTTTGTTATGGCCTGTAAAAAAGAAATATGGAAACAAACTATCTTGGGCGGATCTTATGGTACTCACAGGAAACGTTGCCTTGGAGTCGATGGGATTTAAAACCTATGGATTCGCAGGCGGAAGGACGGATGATTGGGAAGCTGATCTTGTTTACTGGGGTCCTGAAAAGAAATTTATGGCAGATGAAAGATACAAAGGAGACCGGAAGTTAGACAACCCACTAGCAGCTGTTCAAATGGGTCTCATTTATGTCAACCCAGAGGGTCCGAATGGAAATCCAGATCCACTACTTGCCGCAAAAGATATCCGAGAGACTTTTGGAAGGATGGCAATGAATGATGAGGAAACTGTAGCTCTCATCGCAGGTGGACATACGTTTGGAAAGGCACATGGAAAAGCAAATCCTGAAAAACATGTTGGTGCAGAACCGGCAGCAGCAGGTATAGAAGAACAAGGGTTTGGTTGGAAAAATTCATATAAAAAAGGAAATGCAGAAGACACAATCACAAGTGGCCTTGAAGGTGCTTGGACTGCAAGCCCAACTCAGTGGACTACTCAGTATTTGAACAATTTGTTCGGATTTGAATGGGTCCAAACGAAAAGTCCTGCGGGTGCTATCCAATGGATTCCGAAAGACGGTGCCGCATCTAATATGGTTCCTGACGCTTTTGATAAATCAAAACGACATGCACCTATAATGTTCACGACGGATCTTGCTTTGAAGATGGATCCGAGTTACCAAAAGATCGCAAAACGATTTCAGGAAAATCCAAAAGAATTTGAACTCGCATTTGCAAAGGCTTGGTTCAAATTGACCCACCGAGATATGGGACCAATCACAAAATACATTGGTTCAGAACTCCCCAAAGAACCACTGATTTGGCAAGATCCTATCCCAGCTCTCGACCATAAATTGGTTAGTTCCAAAGAGATAGATTCCCTTAAATCAAAAATCTTAGGATCCGGGCTTACTACCACCGAACTTGTAAAAGCTGCTTGGGCAAGTGCCTCCTCCTACAGAAGCACAGATATGCGCGGGGGAGCCAATGGTGGTCGAATCCGACTAGCTCCACAAAAAAATTGGGCAGCAAACGATCCAGAAGAACTTGAAAAGGTTTTGAAAAAACTGGAAGAAATCCAAAAGGATTTCCAAAAATCTGGGAAAAAAGTTTCTTTGGCAGACTTAGTCGTGCTAGGTGGCACTGCAGCTATTGAGGATGCCGCAAAAAAAGCCGGAATAACCGTAACAGTTCCATTTACACCCGGAAGAATGGATGCAAGCCAAGTACAAACTGACGTCACTTCCTTTGCCGTTCTTGAACCAAAAGCAGATGCTTTTAGAAACTACTACAAAGAGAGTTATATGTCACCAACTGAGATGTTAGTTGATAAGGCAAATATGCTTTCTTTGACTGTCCCAGAAATGACAGTGTTAGTCGGTGGAATGCGAGTACTGGGTGCAAATTCAGACAAGTCCAAAAATGGTATATTTACGACAAAGCCAGGAGTATTAACCAACGACTTTTTCGTAAATCTTTTGGATATGTCGACAAAATGGCAAAAGTCAGAAAAAACGGAAGGTTTGTACGAAGGAGTGGATCGCAAAACAGGTGCTCCGAAATGGACAGCAACCAGTGTCGATCTAATTTTCGGATCCCATTCCGAGTTACGAGCAATTTCTGAAATCTATGCGGCTGATGACGGAAAAGAAAAGTTTGTAAAAGATTTTGTCAAAGCATGGGACAAAGTGATGATGCTCGACAGGTTCGACGTTAAAAAGTAAAGAGTAGAGCATGAATCAAAAATCTAGAAAAGAATTTTTGAGAGGGGCGATCCAATTGGGGTCGTCTCTTTTTCTTGTAAGTGCCGTATTTGATTCTATATCTGCATCTGACGAGAGTGATGCGGTAAAAATAATAGACGAACTTAAACCTATTTCTGAAGAAGAACCTACTGCAAAAGCACTTGGATTTCACCATGATGCAAAAAACACCAATTTTCTTATTTACCCTGATCGAAAGAAAAAAGAAAACACAAACCAAGTATGCGCAAATTGTGCCCAATTTTCTAAAGGAAAAGACGGCTATGGGAAGTGTAACATTCTAACGGCAGGGCTTGTATCTAACAAAGGTTGGTGCAGTGCTTGGTCACAGAGGAGTTAATATGAATTCGGTGGATTGATGAAATCAATGAAGATGTTCCCAAAGAATTTTGGACCCAATACAGAGAAGAATACATCCACCAAATACTTCGGCAATGGATTTGAATCGATTGCCGATACGAACTCCAATCCCGAAACCAACTAATGAAATTGTAAAAACTACAAGCCCAATAACGAAAAGGCTGAGAGGCATAGATACATCTAAAAAGGCAAGTGAGACACCAACTGCAAGTGCGTCTATACTTGTCGCAAATGCTAAAGTCAATGTCCTCCTTCTGCCAACACTCTTTTCTTGTGAGACAGAAGAGACCGAAGTGTCAGCCTTTGCTCCCTCCCAAATCATTTTTATTCCTAAAAGCGATAACAAGAAAAAAGCAATCCAATGATCATAGGTATTTATCAATTTCGCAAATTGTATTCCTATACCAAAACCGATTGAAACCATACCAACGTGAAAAAATGAAAAAACAAATGCTGTGAACGCCCCAGCTTTGAAGGGAGATTTTTTCAGAGAAAGACCTTCCGTTATTGAAACGGCAAAGGCATCCATGGAAAGAGCTATGGAGATGATAAGAAGTTCGAAGAAGCTCATCATCCCCAAGATCTAGTTTAGCCAATGGTTGGCAAGTCTTATGGACTATTCAGAGAACGGGTAATCTGTATATCCGACATTGCCTCCGCCATAAAAGGTAGCCCTATTGTATGGGGTAAGGGGAATGCCCTTTATGATTCTTTTAGGCAAATCCGGATTCGAAATGAAGTATCGTCCAAAAGCAATTAAATCCGCTTTGTTTTGCGATACGGCTTCGAGTGCCAATTCTGGCGTGTAGCCTCCAGCACTGATCCAGATTCCATTAAATTTGGAGCGAAATAATTCAGAGGAGGATGGCACATCATTCACCACTTTATCAGCACCTCCCGCCAAACTGGCCCTAGGTTCTATCGCATGGATATAAAGAATATCACGTTTAGATATTTCGCCAATTGCATACGAAAATGTTGATATAGGATCAGAGTCAGAAATAGAATTGAATGTTCCATATGGTGAAATTCGTACGCCCACAGAAGACTTATCCCAAATACCAAGCACTGTATCTAAAATCTGTAAAGGGAATTTAGCTCGATTTACAATGGAACCACCATATTCATCTGTCCTTTGATTGCTTCCGTCTTGTAAAAACTGATCTAAAAGATATCCATTTGCCATATGAATTTCCACACCATCAAATCCAGCCTCTTTTGCATTGATGGCAGCAATTTTATAATCATTGTTAATCGCTTTTAAATCTTCCGATGTTAACTCTCGAGGAACTTCGTATGGTACCTGTTTGAAGTCGGCAGTCATTGTTTTCCCTGATGGTGCAATAGGAGAAGGAGCTACAGGCAATCCTTCCGCGGCATGTGACAAGGACCGCGGCCCTCTACTGACGTGGTTGCCGAATCGGAAAACGTAGGGGATCGGCGCGCTGGAAGCGCAGGCCTCTGCGCATGCCTGGCGAGGCCGGACCGGTGTCGGGCTGTTTGTGCAGCAGC
>JALOTI010000007.1 GCA_025457985.1 Leptospira sp. | reverse complement strand
CAACATACACGCAGTCCAGAAATTAACTTTGTGTATTTCAGCTAGCAACCGTTTTGTTCTTTGTAAAAAATATGCCGATGAGTTATTTTCGGCAATTTTCATCATTTCGGAAGCCAACTGATCGATTGTTTCTAAATGTTCTGTTGCCTTTCTCTGAAGGTCTTCAAAAACCAAAAGTTGATCTTCTAGCTGAATTTTTTTTGTAAAAAAATCCTCGGAAAGAGTCTCTTTTTGGTTCGGTTTCATCAGTTAGCAAACTTACGTTTTTTGATTGAAAGAATGATACCAACGGCAGTCATCGCCATTACCAAGTGACTTCCTCCATAACTCATAAAAGTAAGCGGAACGCCCGTTACAGGTAGTAAACCAATGACAATTCCCACATTGATGGCAATATGAAAAAATATCATGGCAACGATCCCTGCTGCAAGTAACGAACCAAATCGATCTTTACTTTCAAAGCTAATCTGAAGACCCCGAAGTGGTATAGACATTAAGAAGAATAAAAGAAGTACGCTCCCGAAAAATCCTGTCTGTTCAGCCCATGATGCAAAAATAAAATCTGTACCTGCTTCTGGAACATGAGGAACTCTACCTTCAGTCATTTCCCCATGAAAGAATCCCTTACCAAAAACTTTTCCAGAGCCAACAGCTGGTTTTGATGCGCGAAGTTGGTACCCTGCTCCTTGTTTGAATTGATCTGGATTTAAAAAAGCAGTTAGTCGGATAACTTGATTTTCACGGAAAGGTATTGATTTGTGAACTGCAATTGCAGAGAGAATCGAGAGGCCCAAAATACCTATTGTAATATAGTAATTTCTTAAATTTCTAGATCCTCGTGCGATTCGTACAAAAATCATTGATAAACTGATAGCAACTAAAATACCTCCGAGCCCAAACATAAATGCTTCGTTGGATAGTATTTTAAATCCTAGACTTGCGTACTCATCTTTGATAATTTCAGACGCTTCTCTGATTAGCTGAATATTTTTTTGGTTTTGAAAAGCAACTAAATCTACCCCTGAAACTTTTTTCCCATCTAAAATAGGCCAAATTTTTCCTTGGACTTGGTTGACAATGGAAGCAAGTTCGACTTTGTTTTCTTTTCTAAGATAATCTATTAACGGTTGGATTAAGGTAAGTTGAGAATATGCAAGATACATCGGTACAGTCAATGAAATACTTCCAAAGATCAGGAGAGAGCCGATATGTAAAATATCTGCACCACCTAAATACAACATTGTAAATAACATCGGTAAAAAGGAGACTGCAGTTCCAAAGTCAGGCTGAAGGATGATAAAAAGCATCGGAACCAAACAAATGATAAAAGGTACAATTAGTACCGTAATTTTATGCATTTCCTTTTCTTTTAATACCAAATATTGACCTAATAAAATTACCGTTGCTAATTTGGAAAACTCGGAAGCCTGTAAAGTAATTGGACCAAGTTTTAACCAAGATCTTGCTCCACGACCTGATGGTAAATATCCAATACCAGGAATTAAAGTTAACACTAATAGCAAAATAGAAAAACCGTAAATGAAAAGAGCATAAGAGCCTATCAGCTGATAGTTGATTCTAGACATAAACCACATGGCGATCAGTCCAACAAAAACAAAAGAGAATTGTTTGTACCATCGTCCTAAGGCATCGCTTGCATTTGCCTCTTGAGTGTAGAGAGTTAGCACACCTGCCATTGCAACGAGGACAACAGAAAAGATTAAGAAATAGTCGAGTTTTTCTACGTTACGGTCAGCCATTAAAATTCCTCTTGTTCCACAGGAGCTTCTGATTCCATTGTTCTGGTTCGAGCACGGTCCGGTTTTGGGAAGGAGCCAGGTGGAAACGCTGCTTTGAATACTTCCCTTGCTACTGGCGCAGCAATGGCTGCACCCCCAACCCCATACTCTACGAAAGTTGCAACTAACACTTGCTTTTCTACAGGTGCATTCGCTGGTGCGTATCCAATAAACCAGGCGTGGTTCGATGAAGATGCACCTCTACGCCGAGTCTGAGCCGTTCCTGTTTTTCCAGCAATTTCGGGAAGACCAGGGATATTCAATACACCTGACGCAGTACCCGAGTATCCTACTAGATACAGTCCTTCTTTTAATGCTTCGATTGTAGATTTTTTTAGTGGTATGTCTCTAAGGATGGTTGGTTCCGTTTTTTGGATCAGTGAGTTGTCGAGTGGACTCCTGATTTCAGATACTACAAACGGTTTATAGATTTTACCATTGTTAATGATCGCCATGTAAAACAATGCCATTTCGATAGGCGTAACTGAAATAAACCCTTGGCCAATGGAAAGGTTCACGGTGTCTCCATCAAACCATTTACTTCCATAAGTTCTTTTTTTCCAGTCAGAGCTTGGAACAAATCCGGTTGTTTCTCCTGGCAAATCAATTCCTGTTTTCTTATCTAGACCAAATAACCTAGAGTATGCGAGAATTGGTTCCGCACCTAATTTATATCCGAGTTGATAAAAATATACAGAATTGGATTTTTCAAGAGCTTGCGCAAGGTTCAACTCGCCATGACCTTTTTTGTCCCAATTATAAAATACCTGATCTGGAACTCCCTGGAAGGTCGATTTTAAAGAAAAACTTGCAGGACATGTGAACGTCTGTTTGGGATCATAATTGATCTTATGTTCACTTTCCATAGCAGCTAAACCAACCAATGTCTTAAACGTAGAAGCGGGCGGAAACCTAGACTGTATAGATAGATTTAAAAATCCGCCATTCGCAGTTACTCTC
The DNA here is from genome assembly GCA_025457985.1 of Leptospira sp. Classification (GTDB taxonomy): domain Bacteria; phylum Spirochaetota; class Leptospiria; order Leptospirales; family Leptospiraceae; genus Leptospira_A. The sequence goes on along the minus strand of JALOTI010000007.1, from coordinate 11,437 downwards.
GTTATGTGATTTGATCTTTCTGACTTATTTTTTCCAGATAAAATGTTTGGATCATAGGATGGATTTGAAGCCATTGCTAGGACTTCTCCGGTGTTTGCTTTTAGTGCAACCACAGTTCCCCTAACACCTTTTAAAGCTTTGTAAGCGGCAATTTGCATGTCTCTGTCAATGGTTAAGACTAAATTGTTCCCTGGGATAGAGTGTTCGATAACTCTCTCTTCCTCGATGTTGCCTTCCGTGTTTCTTTTTTGGATTCGGAATCCATCTTGGCCGCGGAGTATAGAATCAAAATTTGACTCTATTCCACCTTTACCTACGAGCTGGTACGATTTTATTTCTTTACCTTGCAAATCGCTAGTTGTTGGTTTTCCAACATAACCAGTAACATGCGCTAAGGCAGGTCCCATATGGTATACTCGCGCAGGCGACGATACAAGATAAACGTATCGATTGATTGTATCTAAAACTAAAATCCGTTCTTGTTGTTCTCTAGAAATTCCTTCTAAGAGGATAAACGGCTCCCTGGATCTGATTTTTTTAATGAGTCTGGATTCCTGGAGATCCTTTTCAAAGTAAACGATAGGAATGGATAAAGATTCACAAAATTTATAGATAAATTCTTTTACTTTTTTGGGATCATTTTTTAAAAGATTGGTGTTGAGTATCACATCCAAAGATGCTGAGTTGGATACTAATGGTTGGGAGGTTTCAGGAGTTAAAAAGTTCCTGTCAAAAATATTACCTCGATCGGCTGGAATGGACTCGCTCCGTCTAACAAATCTTTCGGCTTTCAGTGAGTTTTCACTACCTTGAACAATTTGTAAATTGAATAATTGGAGTATATACGCTGTTAGCGTAAACACAATCATTCCTGAAAAAAAATAGAGTCTTCTTCTAAAGCTTGTTTCAAGTTTAAATTCTGAAGCTGACTGGCTCATGGTCGTAACTCATCCGCATCCAATCTATATATCCAGGTAAAAAGGTAAAATAAAGCTGGCCCTATAAACGCATTATAAATGGAAACATACATAAATGAATAACTTTGGTTGGAGTGAAAGAACATCCAAAATAATAGATAGGTAATTACTCTAGATAGAAGGGTAAAACCTAAAACATAAATGGTAATGGAGATATAGTTTTCGGTATAGGAACTTCGTGTTACTTTTCCAATGATGTAACCAACCATAGCATACGAAAATGAGTGCAAACCGATCTTGTAATAAACTAGGTCATCACCACCAATCTCACCACCTAATGCAGTATCCGAAAGAAGTCCTCCGATAAAACCCAACCAAAGTCCATACATTGCCCCTTTGCGAAGTGCAAAAAAGATAACAAAAACAACCATAAAATCCGGTCGGATTGCATTCCCTAATTCAAATAGATTTGATCCATTTAGAAAATGAGCGAGTAACATTCCGATAATGATGAATACTTTATCTAAGATCATGGGTTGGTTTCTCTAGTAGGATTTGAATCTTCATTTTTTGGTTCTGAAGTTTCACGATTCGTGTTATTTGGTCTCGATTGAGTATTTGTCAAGGAAGGCGTTTGGTTGGTGTTGGGAATAAAACCATTTATGGAAGGTTTTTTATCTTTGTCCTTATCCTTTTTCTGGTAATCCTTTTCCTTTGGGAAATCTATCTCTCCAAAATAAGGTCCTTCTATCTGAATGGATTTTTCTGCGGGCCACTCTTCTTTCCATTTTTCCGGAAGTTTTTTCAAAATGATGACATGGAGGAGATTATCAAATTGTACGAAAGGTCGAACGATTGCGGTTTTAAAAGATCCATTTCTTGGTCCTTCCTCGATGATCGTTCCCACTGGAATTCCTTGTGGAAAAACACCTGATCCGCCAGAACTATATACAGCCTTGCCTATTTTACTAAATCCTTCCGTAAATAACGTATTATTTGTTGGTGCCAAGGTCGGACCCATTGGAAAATTCCCTATAGATTTTGGATCAATAACGATTCCAGAATCGATGTAATCTAATAAAACGTCTGTTCCGCGACCGCTATTTCCGTTTAAGGATGCCCATAGATTAGTTCCCGGAACTGCAACACCCATTGAAAAATTAGAGTTGATTAGTGGTTGTACAACGGCTGAGCCCTTGGAAACAGCAATTACCTTGCCAACCAGAGCCTCAGTAAATTTTCCTTTCTCGTCTAACGCTCTTGCGACGACAGGCATGTATGGCTTGATTCCAGATTCAGATCCTTTGTTTATGATGATAGTTCGATAGATTGAGTTTAAGCGGACACTTAGAACTTCAGCGCGTACGGTTGGATAATCTGTCCGAATTGGGAAATTCAACTCTTGTCGCAAAATAGCATTTTCTGCTTTGAGTCTTTCCACGTCTTTTGATAGCTGTCTATACTCTTCCATTACATTCAAACAGGAATCACGTTCCTCTCGAACTCGTTCGAATGACTCTAGTTTGTTGTAGGAACTTTTAATTAAGGATCCAAAAGAATCGAAAGATCCGGAAAAAAAATCTCCCACACCTTGAAAACTAGCGATCCCTCGGACCATAAAATTCCCATTCCAGATCAAAGATGTGAACGAGAATAAAAAGACGAAAAGGACACTAAAGGTTTCTTCGTTGCGGTTGAATCGATTCCAGTTCATGGACTTATGTCACATTAATTTTTACAGAAAGAATATTTCAAGAAAGAATCCGAATCTTCAATTTATTTCGTAGAACGTGAGAAGACACCATCCCAAGAGTCAGGAGGAGGGTTTTGAAAGAGAAATTGACATCGTTCGATAAGTAGATTTGTAGCTTTGTCTTGTTTTCCAAACGCTTTTTTGGCGGATTCGAACCCGGAAACTGCCTTTTCCCAGTTTTTTTGGACATAAAACTCAAATGCTTTTCTGAATTCGTCTTCAGCTGCCAAAAATTCGGAAGTCACCTCGTCTCGGCGGCAAACTAGGGAAAAGATCTTCACCGGTTTGTCCTTTCCCTTCACCCGTATCCAATCTAAAAATCGAAAGTGAAACTCCCCTTTACATATGGTTTCAATGGCTTCCGAAACAAGGATTGGGACACCATAGTCTTTCGCAGCTGCCTCAAGTCTTGCCGCTAAGTTAACGGTATCACCCATCATTGTGTAGGATGCCAAACTGTCTGTTCCCATAAAACCCACTTTAGCTGGTCCACAGTTTAGGCCTATTCGAAAGAGCATGTTTCTCGCTGAATCAGTAAAATCGTTTCTTAAGGTCCATTCCGACCTGAGTTTTTCTAAAGCATCTAACATCTCTAATGCGGTTTTACAGGCAAGCCTTGGGTGGCTGGTATTTTTTATAGGAGCTCCGAATATTCCCACAATTGCGTCACCAATGTATTTGTCTAAGGTTCCTGAATTGGACTTTAGAATCTCGGTCATTGAAGTTAGGTATTCATTTAAGAGTCGAGCTAAATCACTGGCACTGAGTTCTTCACTGATTGTAGAAAAATTTGCAACGTCGGAAAAGAAGGCTGTAATTTCCCATTCGCCTCCTTTACGTAAGTTTTCCATATCTTCCATGGCTTCGCTTACGACACCTGGATCGATCAAGTTACGTAAAATATTATTATACTTTCGTTTTTCCTGTCCTTCCTTGTAAGTTAAGTAAGCAAATCCAATCAAATAAGAAACAGGAAAGGTAGTGATAAATGAAAGTGGGGGAAGAACCATATCCAATCGATACAATATATAAAAGATCACGAGAAACAAAGATACGGCAAAGATTGGATACAAATTTCGAAGTATATGATTCTCCGAAACAAAAAGAATGATCATTCCAAGAACAATGATACATAGAGTTAACAGAACCCCCCAAAAATCCGGAAGCTCTTGTAAGAGATGACCTTCCATCAAATTGGATGCAAAAACGGCTTGAGCAATCACTCCAGGAAAAAGTCCAAAAGGTGTCACAACATCGTCATGAGTAGCCGCTGCAGATGTACCAATTAAAACAATTTTGTTATCAAAAAGAGTAGGAGGAACGATTAGTTTATCTGGGCTATCAACAGCGCCTGAATTTAAATCTTCTAAGGATTGAATGATTCCTGCCGCAGAATATCTTGGAATACTTCGGAGTTCTGCTTCTGTATAAAAATAAGCGCGTGTTAAACCATCCTTATCTACCGGGATAGTTCTTGTTTTATTTTCTTTGGATAGAGTAACTTCATCTTCAGAAACATTGACTTCGTAGATATCACCAGCAGCAAACCCTTGCGTAGCTAAAGTTGGAAAGTAATGATCCTTCCATTTTGTAAACGGAGAAAAACGACGAAGTATCCCGTCTTTATCCGTTACCACGTTCACTACATGTAAAAAAGGAGCTGTCTCACCAATTTCCCCAATAGGAAATGAGGCATTGTCATATTCTGGAAAATGTACATGTTCGGGAAGTCCGACTGAAAACTTTTGAATGATCGACGATTCACCACCTCTTCTAGGAATTACGAAACCTCCATTTCTAAAATTTGCCGCGTGAGAAATGCTTCCAAGATTTGTATTTGCGGCTACGACCGCCTCATCGTAATCAGAACGTTCGGTAAACATGATATCAATAATAGTAATCTTTGGTGGAGTTAAGAGTTTGGTGTAGTTGATCAAAGTGGGATAAATAGTTCTCTTCCAAGGCCATTGGCCTAGTTCTGGATGGTCTGCGTATTTAGCAATACTCTGTTCATCGATATCAATGATAACTATATCCTTTGAAAACTGATAATGTGATGGCAAAAGATGAAATAGAATATCGGAAAGTTTTCGGTTGAAGGTTGACGTTACTCCAAAGATAGTAAGTAAAATTAGAATAGATCCTGGTAAAACGACTGTTAGTAAAAAAGGAACAAGATATTTGTTTTTTATCATGGATTCAGTTTTGATTTGTAGATTTGCCAGTCGTCAGTAGTAATGCTCTCATTAGAAGAATTTGCTGTAACTTCGACTACAACTAGTTTCGAAATTCTAACTTTTGTATCAGGGTGAGTTTTTTTAAATGCTTCTTGGTCAGCCGTTTTTGACATAGTGTATAAAAAATTGCCTAAACCAGAAGCAGGATATCCCGCTTGAGCAGCAAGGCCAACTCCGGCTTCATCTGCATCGAATTCTTTTTGTTTATCCCTTCCAGATTCAAAGATTTCTTTTTCCAGCTGATCTAGAACCAGAGAGGTGGAGGCATTGATCACCTCACCGCCCGAAGGCGCAAGCATACCAGCTAACATATCTACAAAAAGATTAGATTGTTTAAATTCTCCATTGTGAAAGAGAACGATATGCCCTATTTCATGAGCAATGATTCCAGCAAGTTCAGACTCCGATTGAACCTTTTTTAATGTTCCTGTAGTGATGAAGATAAAACCACCAGGGCAAGCGTATGCATTGATTTCATCCGATTCTAGGATTCCAATTACAAAATCTAAGTCGGGTCTGGAGGAAACCGAAGCAATGCGAGATCCAATTTGATTTAGATATACTGTGAGTTCTTTATTCCTACTTAGAGTGAATCGCTTCAGGATTCTAGCAGCTAGGGATCGGCCTACCTTAACCTCGGCTTTTGTCTCGCTGAGAATAGACAAATCAGATTTGAGATCAGTTCTTTCTTCGAGTCCATCGTTCGTTTTGATAGAATTCGCATTACTTAGATTATGCGAATTTTTTCTAGGTAATGATTCGAGCCATCTAAGAGACTCAAAATCATAAAGATCTCCCTCACCTCTTACCCTAAGTTTTTGAGTTTCCGAGAGTCCTCTGGCCGCGGCCGTTTTTGTGAAATCGGATGCCCTTTGTCTGGCAACTACTGCCTCTGTGGAACTTGAGGTGATTCCTAATTGGATTTGATTTCCAGGAGGAAGTGGGGATACAAATAACTTGGAAACCCAACCTGATTTATCTGATACACGTACCTGGACAAATAGTCCTTGTTCGTTGATAGGGGATAGTACTTCTCCTAGTTTTAATGATATGCCGTCTGCGTTCAATTTAGGTTGGGAAAGTAACCTTGCCTTAGCACTTTGAACATAAAGATTGCTTTTTGATACCAGAGGAAAAACTCCTCCAAAAAACAAAACAACCAGGGCAAAATATTTCATCACCTAGATATTCAAAAACTTACTTAGATTTGAATACTCTTTTTTGAAAAATGGAAACGGCTAACAATAGAATTGACACAGTAGAGTTTCTCTATGTAAATGATGTTCAAATGATTCGATTTTTTGCCGTTATCTTGGTTTGCTCTTTAGTTACATTCAGTTGTAAAAAAGGAAAAGATGATAGCAACACTCCTGAAGCTTTGCTCCTTCGTTTTTTGATTCGTAATTTTTTAAGCTCTGGTATCAACTCTGAGCTTCCAAACAACCTTGCCGTTGCGATCCCCAGATCCATTCGAAAGCCTTCTAGTGGGACAGTTAGATCTGCAAGTGCAATCAATCCCAGATCAAAACTTGCCGCCCAAACAAAAGGTATCGCACAAGATACTTTGGATTTGGGATTTGCTGGTCAGGCATTTATTGGATTACGGCACCTCTTTGGTATCTGAAATTCTTCAGAGTTACAAACTGGACCTGGCTTTAATTAGTGGGGCATATGACAAGGCCAAGGCCAGTCCTGGTGTCTGTATCCCAGGTGGTTCAGAGTCAGTTCGCATAACACCGGAAATTGAAGAGGAGTTCTTTCTGGGTATGGAAAGATTGGGACTCACGAGAGATGAAGCAAAAGACGAAGTCTTTCGCCTACAAATTTCGGGCAATCTTCCATTTGTTGGACAATCTGTACCTACGCCTGCCATGGTATATAATAATATCTCAACCGGTGAGTACGATGTTGAGATCCGTTATACAGTTTCGGAATCTGTTGGCACTTCAATCGCTTGCCCTACAAATAACCAATTTCAAAAAACAATTCGATTCAATACTGAGAAAACAAGAATCTTTAGTTCCATAAGTCGCTCTCTGAGTGTTTTTGGAGTTTCACTTTCTGTTGATGCCTCCATAAAATACATTACAGAGGCGGGAAAAAAAGATAAAGCTGTTTTAAACATCAAACAAGTGACCAACGGATTTGGAATTTCCGAAAAGTCGACAACTCGCTTTAGTTTCGAGGAGTGTAATAGAGATACCAATGCCAATGCAAATAACTGTGTACAACTAGCTTTCAGTAATATCTACGATGATGCAAATGATAATAAAATCACAACATTGGTAAAAGGTAGAACCAATGATACGGGTGGATATGTTTTAACTGAATATATTGATAATGGTAATTTTTATGAATACTATCTGGAAGAAACCTACAATCAAGATGGGGAAATAGATTACTTTTATGTTGAATATTATGAATCGCTAGATAGCGGTTCGACTTATGAACCTGCTGTCATTGAGCAACTTGGTAGCTTAGATCTTGCCAAGTATGGAGACCTCTATGACACTAACTTTGATTTCGAGTGGGATGTTTTTGTCGAACTCGTTCCAGCACCGACTACTTCAAATGCCGCGGGTCGTATCGGGAACGGATCAGGATTTTCGGAATATGATGCTTTCGTTGTTATGCCGGCAGGTGTGAATCCGAATAATTTTCCCGACGAATTTATTGGTTGGGGTGAGTTTTTTAATAACTTCAACAGTGGTGGCCCGGTTCATTACATTGATTTTTATGGTGATGCGAGCCAGGTAGCTGGAGCTGTGATCTGGCGTTACTCAATTGATTCGAACGGAAACGAAGTCTACGTAACGCGAACAAATACAATTAATAAATTATGATAACATTTAAAAAGAAATTCTATAATCAGTACGTATTAGCTTCGCTTATTTTTTGTTTTGCGATTGTCACAACTGTCAATGGCTCCGAGCCTTTCCATAATATACATGGGTTCTATGGGGAACGAGCCGCGGGACTAGCTGGAGCATTCACTGCAATTGCTGACGATCCATCGGGCGCTTATTACAATCCTGCGGGTCTTGGATTTACGTATAATGATCGTATCTCGATTTCTGCATCGAACTTCAAAGATACAAAACGAAAGTACATAAATATTGATACCCCAGGACAGACGTATAACCAAACCCACCAGGGTTTTGATCCAAATTTTATAGGCCTTTTAAAGAACTTTGATCGTTGGAAATTTGCGTTCTCCATCGTAAATACCTACAACTATGCATACAATCGAGCAGACCAAGTAAACTTTCCGCTTGTTTCACCTTCAATCAATACAACTCGAAATTTTACAAAGGAAAGATACAACCAACTTCTGGTTGGGCCAAGTATTGCGTATCTTTTGACAGACAAATTGTCCATCGGTGCTACCCTTTACTACTTAAATGATACAAAGGATGTTTCAAGGACTCAATTCCAACAGTTTTCGGATTTAAGTTATGTTATGCGAACATTCGTAGACAATAGACGAACTTCGGGACTTATGCCAGTTATTGGAGTCCAATACCAACCAATTGATAAGGTTTCATTGGGTGCCAGCTTTCGCCATATTCAAGTTATGGGTGGAAGTAGGTTGTACAACGAAGTTTACTTAGACTCAACAAGGAGACCTGGGTCCACAGCTGTCGATTTTATTGAAGGAACAGGGGCCGCTTCTTCAGCCATCGAAGCAGGGGTGTTGACCCAAAGACCAGCTCTGAACACTAGGATTCCTGAGACATCTGAGCTGAGAGTTGGGGTAGCTTATTTTCCAACCTCTCGGTTTTTAGCATCATTTGATATCATTAGAACTTCAGGATATAAAGCCAAACAAAATCAAAACGAGGTAAGTAGTCTTGGTAGTCGCGTTACCTATACTATAACGGACTCGGAGGTTAGGGAACTCACACGTGTAGCCACTACGAATTTTGCGACCGGAATGGAATACTACATAGCTGATACCTTTTCTGTGTTAGCTGGTTTTTATACGAATGAACCTAACACGAAACCAATTTCCTGGACTGAATCTGCTGTAGATTTATTCCTTCAAAATCAGTTCGGAAATCAGATCCAAGCAAGTTCTGGCGATGCGACGGTTCGGTATCGTCTGCCTCGATCAGGTACAGATCCTAGAAATGAATACTCGAGAAATCGAGGAATTAGTTTGGGGTTTTCTTGGGTAACTTCAAAATCTTCAGTCTCAGTAACTTACATTCGTGAGGTGGGAACAGGAAATTCTAGGATTGATGCGAATTCCTTATCTCAACGATTTGAATATGAAGCGAACTCTATTTACATTATGGTAAGTTCAAAAAACTAGTTATGTTTTTCGTCGGCTGATTTTTGCTCCATTTTTTAATTTTTCATATAGATTCCAAAAATCGGAGTTTCCTAGTTTAGAAAAAGTTTTGAATTCTTGCGAAGTATCGTTGGAACTCTGATTCAAGGATTGATCTACGTTTTGAAACCGTTTTCGCAGTCCTTTGAGAATATACATTTCAATTTTTCCTTTGTTCTTTGCCTCAATTCGACCTCTAGGCTCTAAAACAAAAAAAGGATCTAACACTTCGAATACGGAGGCAGAAACATTTACCTCACCAGGAATTCCGGAACTTTCCATGCGGCTTGCAGTGTTCACAGTGTCACCCCAGATATCATAGCTAAATTTTTTTTGCCCGATTACACCTGCGGTCAATTCACCCGAATGAAATCCAATTCGAACCTTCCAATAGGGTTTATTTTCTCTGGTTTTTCTATCGTAGAGAAGGTTCATTGAATCTCTCATTTGTAAAGATGCAAGAGCACAATCAACTGTATGGGTATTGCTAAATTCGGGAATTCCGCCCGCGCACATATACGAATCCCCAATTGTTTTAATCTTTTCCAATCCATAAAGATCAATAATGGAATCAAAAATAGAAAAACACTCATCAAGTTCAGCAATCAATTGAGTTGCCGACATTTGTTCGCTGAGCTGAGTAAAGCCTTTAAAATCTGTAAAAAGCACGGTTGCACTTGGAACATGAATTGGTTCTACAGAATTCTTAGTTTTTAATTCGCTTGCAATTTTTTTTGGAAGAATATTATGCAATAGTCTTTCCGAATCGTTGAGAGCATCCTGGAGTATCCTTTCAAAGAATTCATTTACTATTGTTTGATACGTTCTACTTTGTTCATAGATCAATTCCCATGCCTTTTTTTCATCAATTTCGAACATTCCAAGAACTATTTCTCGGAGTAGTTCCCGCATATTATTTTCATAATTTAAAAAATCGGTAACAGCAAAACCAGGACGTTTGTAATCAAATTTTTCAAAAACTTCTAGAGTTTTGTTATGAAAATCCTGCTTTGACTTATCGGACCAATCTCTTAAACTAAGCAATCGATAGTAAAAAATAATATTATAAGATTCGAGAGAAAAAGATTCATAGGGGTATAAAAATTTATTTTTCTCCCACCAAACAAGAAATAAATTAAAATTAGGATTAGGATAACTAGTGAGTTCTGGAAACGAATCAATTAAGTTTTTTTTAATCTCAGAATTGATCTCTCTGGGAGTTTTTCCATCCAAACTGATAGCGTCGATTACCTTAGAATCTTTATTCAACTCCATTTCCAAATGATTTAGAAAGTGGATTCCGATTTCGAGGAATAGACGATGGTTGGTATTCATTTTTTAGTTATCCAGTCTAGCTTCTTAAGTCTCAGATCGAGTAAAGGAGGAAACTAATATTTGATTGAAAAATTCGAATTGAGAGAATAAATAACTTTTAAGTGAGGAGGATTGGAACCGACAAAGTATTGCCGGTTCCCGTTTCTGTTTAGGACTTTCCTTTTTGTGCCCAGAAGTAGATGAGGACAAAAATTCCAATAAATGTAAGGGCAATCAACTGCCACCACCCACTCTTACCGATATCATGGAGTCGTCGCGTACCAACTGCTATCGATGGCAATAATGTTGCCAGAGAAAATATGCCACCAAGTATGGGGCTGATCGCACTCAGAATGTAGCTCACAACAAAAGTAAAAAGAGCAAACCACCAGAATTCCGGTCTTGCGGCAGTGCCATTAAAATCCACATACTTTTGGAAACATGTTTTAATTGAGTCTTGAATCTCTTGAAGAACCATGTTATGTTTATCCTTACTGTTTATATTGTTCGCTTTTCGCGAATGACTCTCGGAATACTATCTGCTATTTTTTGTATGTAAAGGAAAAAAATGAGTTTTCTATTGAAATCTAATCTAGCTATTTTACTTTTTTTTATAAGTAACGTAGTGTTCGCGAAAACGTATCAGTATATTGATGGGAATGGCAATGTCTACACAGTAAACGAGCAGCCAAGGATAGAAATTATTTATGAACCGATAACGGCAGAACAGAGTTCAAGTGGCTTTTATTCAGGAGGTAAAAAAAGAAATACGTATCTTTCAGAAAGGGAACTTAATTCCTTAGAGTCTCTAATACAAAAAATTCCAAAGTCGTATCTAAAAGAAATTCCTAGAAACAAAGGAGTTTCCACTTTGATCCGTCGT
>JALOTI010000275.1 GCA_025457985.1 Leptospira sp. | reverse complement strand
ACTTCTAAAAAGGAATCAAGAGCCTCTTCATCTGTAACCATGCGGTAATCAACTCTTCCAGACTTCGAAAGGTATGCGTGTTCTGGTCCAACACCAGGATAGTCCAAACCAGCAGATACGGAGTGAGCAGGTACGATTTGTCCGGAATTATCTTGTATGATCAGAGTTTTCGTACCATGTAAAAAACCGGTTTTACCATAAGTGATTGTTGCAGAGTGTTCACCTGGTTTTGGGCCAAGTCCACCTGCTTCAGCGCCAAAGATTTTAACATTTTTATCTTTGAGGAAGGCATGGAACATACCTATTGCATTAGAGCCACCTCCAACACAAGCAATCACAGCATCGGGTAGCGACTTGGTCGCCTTTTTAAACTGAGACCTGGCTTCTGTTCCAATGACGGATTGTAAATCTCTTACGATCGTTGGGAAAGGATGAGGGCCTATTGCAGAACCCACGATATAATGTGTCGTCGAGACGTTTAACGCCCAGTCTCTCATTGCTTCGCTAGTTGCTTCTTTGAGTGTTGCTTCTCCCGCCGTTACGGGGAGAATTTTCGCACCTAACATTTCTATCTTTTTTGCGTTTAAATTTTGTCTTTGAACATCCACTGCGCCCATATAGATCACAGTTTCTAATCCGAACATTGCACCAACAGTAGCCGTTGCTAGCCCGTGCTGACCCGCACCCGTCTCCGCAATGATTCTTTTTTTTCCCATATAACGAGCAATAAGCGCCTGTCCTATTGCATTATTGATTTTATGGGCACCCGTATGATTTAAGTCTTCGCGTTTTAACCAAACCTTTGCCCCACCCCAATGTTTGGTGAGCCTTTCTGCGTACGTAAGTGGACTTGGTCTTCCGACATAATTTTTTAGATAATAGGAATATTCTTTTTGGAATTTTTTGCTATTTTTTAACTTTTGATAGGTGGATTCTAATTCTTCCAGTGCCTCGGTAAGGATTTCGGGTGCGTATCTGCCACCGAATTCGCCAAAGTATCCATTGTGGTTTTTTCCCATATACCTAGTTTAGAAGGTGTGGGGAAATAGGAAACTGCTTCTTTAGGTTTGTAAGGAGAAACTCCTCACCCCGCCCTGAGATTGGGTGGGGTTCTAGACCCGCCACCCAATGGCTTCCGCTTACCACACCGCCCCGAAATTTGCGAGAGCTTTCCAAAATTGACAAAATTTTTTACAAATTTGTTCGCATTTTTAAAGAAAATTTCAATTCAGATCTTTGGAGAGAGACAGTATCTTTTCTTTTAGCAAATTCGCAAGTGTTTGAGAATCGGAGAATACAATGGTCTCTTCCATCATACTTTTTCGATCCAGAATGGAAATTTCTGACTTTTCCAAAAACCCTTTCCCCAATGTGAGTCGGATAGGGTAACCAATGAGTTCAGAATCTTTAAATTTAAATCCTGGACCCAAGTCACGATCATCCCAAAGCAAATCAATACCAGCCGCGATCAAATCTTTATAAATACTCTCAACTTTTTTTGTATCTTCCGGATTTTTGGTAATGCTCACCAAACAAACATGAAATGGTGCAATACTGATGGGCCAATAGATTCCCTTATCATCATTGCATTGTTCAATGACAGTAGCCATACAACGGTTTACACCTATCCCATAACAACCCATTGTTGTCATAGTAGATTTACCATTGGCGTTTAAAACACTTATATCAAAGGCCTTGGAATACTTCTGACCCAGTTTAAAAATGTGACCTACTTCTATTCCTTTTTCAGATTTAAGAGGAGAATGGCAATTTGGGCAAGGATCCCCTTCTTTAGCCTGAGAAATATCCAGAATTTCTATTTGATCTTGCTTCAAAAAAGATTGTAAGGAAGAGATTAAAATATGTTTGTCAATTTCATTTGCGCCAGTCACATAAGAAAAATCCCAATCGACTAACGAATCGATGATGATCTTTACCTTCTCATTTTTTATAAACTGCGGTCCAATAAAACCTGGAACAAGTCCAAAGTTTGTCATTTCGGTAGTGCCCATTGGTCGCATTTCATTTGCGGAGAGATAGTTTTTAAGTTTGTTTTCGTTTAATTCTCGATCACCTTCTAAAAAAGCGACCGCATAACTTCCATCATAACTTATGGCGACGGCCTTTAGCAATACAGACTCATCTGTTTTTAGGAACTCTGCAACTTCTTGGATCGTCTTTTTATTAGGAGTTTCTAAAATAGCATTTTCGGAAGAGTAAGCTTTTTTAGTCCTCGATTCGCTACGAATAACAGGCGTTTTCTCAATATTCCCTGAATACCCACAAGAATTACAAATTGTTAAAGTTTCTTCACCTATCGGAGAAACTACCATAAACTCTTCAGATGCAGATCCACCCATATTCCCTGAATCTGCTTGGACAGGAATTGTATTCAGTCCTAACCTTGCAAAAATTTTCCGATACGTCTTTCTCATCAATTGATAAGTCTCATCTAGAGAAACATCATCCAAATGAAATGAATAGGCGTCCTTCATCGTAAACTCTCGTGATCGGATAACTCCAAACCTAGGTCGAATTTCATCGCGAAACTTTGTATGGATTTGATAGACATTGATCGGGAGATCCTTATAAGAACGGATCATCGGTTTCACGAGATAACAGAATGATTCTTCATGTGTGGGTCCCAAACAACTTTCGTTATCATGACGGTCCTTGAGCCGAAACATCTCTTTGCCCATTTTGTCCCATCGGCCAGACTCTTTCCAAATTTCACTGGGTGTCAATATAGGAAGTTGAAACTCAAGTGCCCCAGAGAGATCCATTTCTTCGCGGACAATTGCTTCAATTTTTTTTAATACGCGAAGACCTAAAGGAAGATAGGCATAAAGCCCTGAAGATGTTTTCCTTACAAGACCTGCCCTCATCATTAATTTATGTGAGGCGACAACAGCATCTTGCGGATCTTCTTTAGTGGTTGGAATTAAGTAACTACTAGCTCTCATAGATATTTTCTCTTTGTATTTATAAATAATTTAAATCGATCAAACCTTATAACATCAATCTCTCTTAAAAAAGAATGACCTAAAAAATTCTCATCACATCATTAAATGAAACGTATAGACCAAGGCCAATTAAGAAGAAAAAACCTAAACGAAATACAACTTCGATTGCTTTTTTGGGGAGAGGTCTACCTGCAATTGCTTCATATGCATAGAGCACGATATGTCCACCGTCTGCCATAGGAATGGGTAATAAGTTCATAACCATCAAAGCGAGTGAAATTTTAGCTACAAAATCGAGATAGGTAGCCCAACCGTATTCTAGGCTAATGCCCGCTATTTGAACAATACCTATTGGTCCTGAGAGATTTTCTTTTGGGGAAAGTAAGCCTGAAAAAAGCAATTTGATTCCTGTTAGGGTAGTCGCCACATTTTCATACACCTTTTTAGATGCGTTACCGAAAGCCATGAGAACAGAAGTCTCTCTTTCTACTTTTTCCGGATCAAATTTCATGCTAGCCCTAAATCCAAGAAGTCCGATTGGTTTTAGTTTTGGCTCTGCTGAATACTTCATATTCCCGATTAATATATCTTTTCTCCCAGAATTTGCTTTGAGAAACTCTGTTATTTGATCTGGGGACTCAAAGCTAGAATTCCCAATTTTGAGATTTGATAGCCGATTTTCGATCTCGGGATCATAACTATCCAAACGCAAATACGGGACGTTTAATTCAGGAAATTTTGGATGACGTATATCATAAAATTCGAATACATTTGCTCCAAGCACAGGTATCTCGACTGTCTCCTCTTGGGTAACCCAAGGAGTTAACAATGGATATACTTTTCTCTCAACTAGAACTGGAATAGTTTTTCCTTGGTATTTACCTAGCTCCGTTTGAAGCTCTGGAACCGTTTGAACAGATACACCATTTACTTTTAGGATTACGTCTCCATCCTTGAGATAGGTAAGTGCGCGTCTGCGTATCGATCTCT
>JALOTI010000274.1 GCA_025457985.1 Leptospira sp. | reverse complement strand
TTCCATGTAGGAGACCTTGACCTGGAAAGGAAAGGTCAACTAACTTTAACATTTTAAAAATAGAATCGATCTCTTCCAATAAGGGAAGAATACCCTTAAAGCCAAGTCCACTCGCAAAAAAGGCACCAATTACCGCACCGATACTTGTTCCTGCGATCATATCTAATTGTATTCCCTCATCTTCTAGAGCCTTCATGATACCAACTTGGGTGAGACCCAAAGCTGCACCACCGCCGAGGGCACGACCAACTTGAACGCCCGATAGTTCCCGAGACTTCCTCCGAATATGGATATCCCATTTACCGTGTTCAATTACATCCAAGATATTTGTCTCATGATACAAGGTTTCATTTTCTTTTGCGTGAGTTGACATTTCGCTGCAAAGATTTGTATCCTTATCTGACGAGATGAGATTTTCAACGTAATCCGCTTCCTCTAAAAGTAATTTACTTAAACCATGTGGATCTTCAGGAAAAACTTCCAAAAAAATAAACGAGAAGTCAGCATAATGTCTGGCAAGTGCCTCTTTGATTCGATCTATATCTTGGAATTTATATCGTTTGAAAAAGGGACTATCTAACTCAGAACCATTTTGATTAAAATGTAAGATGATCGACTTTTTTCCCGATTCTTTCTCTATTGAAGAAACTAAATTAAACGCATATTCGTTTCTAGTTCTTGGATCGGAATGAACCAAACATACGACGGAATTATGAAAGTATTCTCTCCCACCTAACAATTCACTTCGTAGAGATTTGGTAAGCATCTTGGAAAAAATAATGGAAAGATAAGGGATTTTCTTCAGCAACAACTGGAAGTCTTTTTGGTGAAGAACTAAAAACCTAGATTCAGTAAGTGTAAGGGCAGTCTGATGGTGTTTCTCTCCAGTAAGTAGTGATTGGATTCCGAAATATTGACCTTTTTTTAAAACTTCAATCTCTTCATTTTTATTTTCTCCGCCCTTCGGAACCTGAAGTTCTACAGTTCCCGACAAAATGAGATACAGGCTTTTTTCCGAATCGCCGTAACGGAATAAAATCTCTTCTCTTTCTTTCTCAACGATGTGAACTGTTTCAGCAACCCAATGTTGCTCTTTTTTGGAGAGAGTGCGAAATAGGGGGAGGCTTGCGACGAGGTGGATCTTTCCTTCTAAATCTTTCATTTCGGTTCTGGAACCAGGGTTTCTTTCCACTTCCTACAAAGAAATTTCCTTTTTTGCTGATTTTTAAAAAAAAGCATTGACTACTTGTATGTGTAGTGCTATACATATAAGTAGCAAACAGGAGTCTGTATGATCACATGTATAAAAATTCGCGATTTTGCTCTATTTGAGTCTTTGGAACTTTCCTTAGAGTCCGGACTCTCTGTGGTAACTGGGGAGTCCGGAGCGGGAAAATCACTCGTTTTTGATGCACTTACATCTGTATTTGGTGGGAGGTGCTCTACTTCTAACATAAGAACGGGTAAGGACAAATATTCGATCCAAGTATCCGTATCTTTGGAAAACAATCCTAAAGCAAAGGAATACCTTTCAAACCAAGGCATCTTATTCTCGGGAGATGAAATTATACTTACAAAAGAGCTAATGAGGGATGGGAAAGCTCGAGTCAAAATTGGAGATAGCTTAGCTTCTACTACGCACCTTAGGGAACTAGGCAGGACCATTGCAGAAATCCACAGCCAGAACGAGCAACTCTTTCTCTTAGAGAAGAACCACCAGCTTGAATTTTTAGATCGGTTTGGCAATTTAGAATCGCTCAGACTTCGATTCAAACAAGCTCTTCGTCAATTTCGACACTGGAAACAAAAACTAAATGATTTAGAAGAAAATCAAAAGTTTCTTACGAAACGAAAAGAGATCCTTGATTTTGAAATAGAAGAAATTGAGTCCATTGCACCGAAAGAAGGAGAAGACCAAACTCTAGAGACAGAAGAGCGATTGCTTGCTAGCGGAGAAAAATTGGCGGATAGCTATCGTTATGTTTTAGAGGAACTTTCTGAAAAAGAAAATTCGATCCTTAAAACGTTTCCTAGTATACTTTCAGCAATCCAAAAAATCAGTCAAATTCTACCTGAGAAAAAAGCCTTTGCCGAAGAATGGGAAAATGTCTACGAACAATTGAAGAGTCTCAAGTCTGTGATTCGCGAGGAAGAAGAAGAACTTTTTTTTAGCCCTGAAAGATTGGATATGGTTCAGTCTAGATTGCAAGCAATCAATCGTCTCAAGAAAAAGTATCAAATGTCTATTCCCGAGATACTTCAATCTTTAGAGGATAAAAAAGCGGAACTGGAATCTTGGAAACAAGAGGAGGGTGATGAAGACTTTTTCCGAATCAAAAAAGACCAGTCTTTTTCAGAAATGAAGGAACTTGGGTTCTTACTTTCAAAGTCTCGCAGAAATATCATAGGGAGCTTTGAAGAGCAAATTCAGAAAGAATTGCTAGAGCTCGGTTTAGAGGGTGCTAAGCTTCAGGTAGTTTTGCGATGGGAGGAGAATCCGGAAGGTGAAGTTGAAGAAGGAAGCAAATCTTATTTCCTAAGTGAAACTGGGTTGGACCAAATTGAGTTCTATTTCAGTGCCAATCCCGGCGAAAAACCTCGTCCACTCCGTAAGGTGGCCTCAGGAGGTGAGCTTTCACGGGTGATGCTTGCCCTACGCAGTGCATTAGGAAAACAAGCACCAGGCCAACAGATTTTACTCTTGGATGAGATTGATACAGGTTTGGGGGGAGAGGCTGCGAACTCTCTGGCAAAGAAGTTGCGCAAACTTTCTGCAAATTCTCAGATCTTTTTGATTACACATACGCAACAGGTAGCGGCGGCAGCGGATCACCAAATTAAGATTGAAAAATTCATCGAAAGTGGCAGAACCGTGGCGAAGGCTTCCGAATTGAATTTTGAGGAAAGAAAGAGGGAGCTGGCTCGGATGATAGGAGGAAAGCAGGTCACCCAGGCTGTTCTCAAAGCGGCTACAGACCTGCTACAAAAAAAGGCAGTTTAAAACTTCTTAAAATAGTATTTGGCGAAAAAGGGAAGAGGAAAAACCCTATTCCTAATCCTGAAATGGGGTCTATTCATGCTCTTTCCTTTTGCCAAATCTGATTCAATTATTTCTTCGGTTCCTCCGGAAACCATCCCAATTCTGATCATCTTTGTATCCATTGTTGGATTCACGATCATCATCGAGAGACTTGTATACTTTTGGAAATTAAAAATGATTCCAAGCGAAGTCTTTAAACGAGTTAGAGAACTTGTACGCGAAAAGAAGTATGATGATGCTAAAGATGTTATCGGCAATGAGACCCAATCGCCAGCATCCGTGCTCTTACTCTTGTCTTTAGATCTCAAAAGAAGAAATATTGAGTATTGGGAAGATGACGTTAGGCAAGAAGGGTTCCGCCAAATCTATCTAATGGAAAAGTATCTTACTGGTTTGGGAACAATTGCAACTATCGCACCTTTGTTAGGTGTTCTAGGGACGGTAATTGGAATAGTTCGCTCGTTTGCTGAAGGAGCTGGAACCAAGGGAGCTGAGGTTGGTATTTCAGAAGCTCTTGTTACGACAGCGATGGGTTTGGGTGTTGCAATCCCTGCTTACATTTTTTATAATTACTTTTCTCGAATGAAAGAAGAGCGAATTACTGAAATGGAAAACGTAACAGATTTAGTTCTTCCTCACCTTAGCAAAAACAAATAGACAATGAAATTCCGAAAGCAAAAAGAGTCTTTTAATAAAATCGAATTGGCTCCATTAATCGATGTTATCTCTTTTATTGTAATTTATTTTTTGATGAATGCTACCTTGGAGAAAAATACAGCTTTGAAAGTTGAGTTGCCTCGTTCTTCGAGTGTAGCAAAGGAAAAGCAAAAAGATGAGCTTGTGATCACAGTAGACAAACAAGGCAAAAAATAAATGGATTTCTTGGCCCTGAAAAAGACAGAGACCCAAAAAAGAATAAAGTGATTATACGTGGAGATGGCGGTGCTTCTTATCAAGTTGTAGTTAAGGTGATTGATGCGGTGAACGCGGCCGGAGTCAGTCGATTCAACTTAGCGATGGTAAAAGGGACTTCGAAATAATTTTTTGAACCGGTTGCCGAATCGAAAACAGTTTTATTTAATTTTTCTCGGGCTTACATGTCTTGTTTCAGCCCAGTGGTTCTCTCTATCCTCTAACCGAGCAACATACCTAGATAAAGCTATTACCAAAATCGAGTTCCAAGGAAATATCAATACATCTTCCGACGATATCCTGGATTTGATGGATATGCGGCCCGGTATGATACTGACAACCGAACTATTAAACGCAGATATGCGAGCTTTGTTTAACTCAGGGTTTTTCTTTCAAATTGATATTCAAGGAACATT
>JALOTI010000273.1 GCA_025457985.1 Leptospira sp. | reverse complement strand
CTGCAAATAACGGCACTACAATATTTATCAGTCAGTCATTATTTCTGGACGTCAATGGGACAGACCTGAGTCGAGGTTTAGTAAATAGTCCACTGATTTACCATTAATTTTGACGCAACAATTCATTTTGTATTTGGCAGGGTTGGTCCGCAATGATACACAGCACTCACACCATTACAGCTTGCACTGCATCAACGACTGTACTTAATTCTTGTGCCCAAATCTATACTTAAACAAACTGCAGCAACAAGTGCAATGATATTTTCGAGAAAGCGAAGGGAAATTAGTCAAAGCCAATTAACCCTCAGATTTTCATTGGATCGCGGAGTCTTTCTTTTACTATACCTTCCTTTGGGAATCTGTGTCGTGAAACTTAATTGATAGGTACACATCACTTGCAATTGGCAAAACGCTTGCAGAAGAAATTGCGAAAGGCAATGAACTAAGAGTTCTGCCATCAGATCTATTTTCTCCCTTTGTGTCACCAATTTGTATTGTTACCAGTACTTCTTTTTGACTATTACTTAAATTGCATTCATCAATCGCACTAAAAATACCGTCGTTCATTATCCCAAAAGAATCTCTACCGATTCGAATATCGGAATTGGTGGATATAATATATTTATATGAGCCGCACGTAATTCCTTTCAAATTTTCTACACTTTTGATTCTATTTGGATAGATTACCATACCTGAACAACCTATGAAGTGAAAGAAAATTATACCAATTGCAATAGATCTCATTCTGGCCTCACCGAAATATTAGTAGTGGAATCCTTTCCTTCGTTTTTTGAGCTGGGTGCATCCCATCCTGAATAATCACATGAAAACACCAATGCAAATATACTCATACCTATCATTATAAATGAAAGAAATATCAGTGGTATAGAAAGTAAAGCGAAACATGCACAAGCAAATGTTACAGCAACGGTAGCAACAATTCCCAAATTTTTTTAAGCTGTAAAACCTTTTTTCAATCCAACAAAAAGAGCTTTGCTTCACCACATAGGAATTGCATACGAGTTTTTCTAGACCCCATTCGATGATACTTTCGATTATTGGTATAATTTTTCTGCCACTATCTGTTAAGTAATAATCCATTCTACTTTCGTGGAGAATATACTGATACGTATTTGAATACGGAAACTGGTCGGAAATTCAAAAGTATACAATTAGGAGTGTTCTTTATAACTGGGAATCCGCAAATACTTCAAAGTTAATGAAAAAAGTATATTGTACGTACATGCTGTAGAAGTGATTTCTGTATAGGAGAAGAGGTATTCATTGTTTCCTATACAGGAACATACATAGACCATAGAAGGAGATTGGTCTGTTGTCTTTACAAAGCCAGTTTAACGAGCTTTAGTAAGACCATCCATAGGTTAGCTTATTTTTTCAGTAGGTTTATCCTGATTCAAAAGATAGTAGCTAATTCCCGCGATGATTTGCATTGCAATAAATATAAAATGAACTATTATTATACTAACATTGCCTGACTGACTATAGACTATAGACTATAAAACTATCAAAAATTGGAATCAGTAGTCCTATAAGCAATTAAGTAACAATTTAATTGAGCATAGACAAGCATAGTACTAGTTGCTGGTATACCAAAATCCTTTGCCGATTCAGTGGTGTGAAACAACCACCCAAAACTAGTAAAAGAGTAAGCTAGAACTACTAACAAAGTCAAAAATTTTGGCAAATTCTTCGTATATTTATTTATTTTTAAAACTGATATGGAAATTTACTATTTATCCAAAAAATGTTCTTGGTTTGCCAAAAGTCTTAATTTTTTGAGAATTACATTGTAATCAGAACCGCCTAAGATGGATTCGGCTTTCTTTTGGGCCTTGTTCCAGGCGATTAAACCTTCCTTTAATTTTTGGACACCTTCTGGAGTTAATGAAATCTTTCGTGCTCTCTTTGTATCTGAAGGTATATCTGAGATCCATTTGGCTTTTTCCAAAGGTTCTAAATTTCTAAGTAAGGTTGAGCGATCATATACCAACAATTGGGCTAGAGGTGCAAGTTCCATTCCTTTTGGATTTGCACCAAGTGTCATAAGAATATTAAATCGATTTGCTGTTAGACCAACAACTTCCAATGCAAAATCAAAATGACGATCTACCGTACGAACTGCACGTCTAAGATTTAAATGCAAACAGCGAACTCCACCTTTTCTCATTTCTCGAACAAATTGATTCGGCAGAGACGATAGAGCTTCTACTTCCTTTGTTTGGCTAGAATGTTTGCTTGCTATTGATTTTTTCTTTTTATGGGCAGCCATAGAAAAATTACATAAAAAAGAATCAGGCTGGCTAGCAGTTTTTAGACTGCTACCAGATTTCGGATGGATTGGACTCTTAGGTCAATACTTTCCTTACCTTGCCATTCGTCTCGGTAAAGAATTGAATTTAAAAAATCTTTCAAATCACTTTCATGCCTCACTGGTCTTCCTGATCGAATATCCACATAAACGAAGTCTCCCCAAAGAACTGATTTCAATTTCAGAGTTTTAGGATCAGAAAAAATCGCCTCTATCCATAGTGAACCTTCTCCTAATTCCACAAGTCGAGTGGAAATGCGCACTTCTTCGTTCCATAGGATCGGTTTCACATAGTTTGCTTTCATCTTAGAAACAACCCAACCTTTCCCCGCTGATTGGGTCCAAGAGGGGATGTCAAAATCATAATACCGCCTGAGCTGGTCTTCTCTCGCATCGAGGGCATAGTCCATATACCTTGCGTTGTTTAGATGTCCAAATGGATCACAATCTTGGAAGCGAACCCGATAAAGTCCCATAGGTGAGGTATCTATTTCATTAGGGTGCATTGTTTTCTCCTATCTATGTATTTACATATATGTAAATACATAGATAGTTGTCAATACAGATTTCTCGATAATTTCTATGAACGAAAAGCCCAGTTCTTAAAAATCAAAAATTTTTGACCTGGTAACTCTAATCAGAGAGTATTCGGTTAAGCTCTTCGCCAAATTGGGCCTTATCTTCAACAGGCTTAAAAAAGTCCTCATCCATTTTTTCTACGATTTTGATTGCTCGATTAACGGTACTTGCGCCGAGAGAAGTAGCCCGTATTAAAAAGGATCTTGAGTCTTCTTCATTCTTTTCTTTATCAATAAG
Source organism: Leptospira sp. (assembly GCA_025457985.1). Lineage (GTDB taxonomy): Bacteria > Spirochaetota > Leptospiria > Leptospirales > Leptospiraceae > Leptospira_A. The sequence goes on along the minus strand of JALOTI010000273.1, from coordinate 837 downwards.
TTTTTTGAATACGAGTGATTTAATAATATCTGAAATAAGCATTTTATCCATTTCCGTATACTGAGTTAACATGGATTGGGTTAGCTTGTCATGTAATGAGCCCATGTAGACTATGCTTGCCAATACAGAAAACTGTGTTGGAGTTAAATCTAACTCCTTAAGAGCGGCTCTATGCAATCGTTGGAGTTTGTTTGAAGATTTCCAAACCGTATCTACTGCCAATAAAATTTATTTCGGTCAAAAAATCGTTAGTAAATGTAGCAGGAACTTAGCTAATTATTATCTGAATAAAAGATTGCAATCATTCAGTTTATTCAGGAAGATAAAAGCATAGTAGTCTTGAAACGGATCATTGAGGAAAAAGCTATGGCAGTACCCAAGAAAAAAACGAATAAACTAGCTAAAAAGAAACTTTTGGTTCCGAAGGTTTCTTTACAAAGCAAAAGTTCACACTCGATTAAGCCTTTTTTGATGTTCAATGCCAACTTAGAAGAAGTAACTAAATTTTATTCAAGGATTTTCAAACAATCAAAAGTATTATTTGTGAATTCGATGCAAGCAGAGTTTGTTCTGAATGGACAAAAGTTTTCTGCTTACAACGGAGGACCTGAATTTAAATTCTCTTGGGGAGTTTCATTTATGATTCAAAACTAGTGGAAAAAATCTTGCAGACAAACATTTTTTTTTGTTAGTTGCCCTTTCCTTTGCGGATACAACGAATTTTTCCGTAGGTCTCCAATTCTTTAGATGGATCTCCGATCTTTTGTGCATATAGATCCACAGGATTCTCTTCAGGTAGTTTTTTGATCTCTCCCCATGAATCCGTGATGCGATTTG
>JALOTI010000272.1 GCA_025457985.1 Leptospira sp. | reverse complement strand
AGGGTATGAGCCATCGTATCTTTTATTTTCATGTTCCAGTCGCATGGATTGCGTTATACGGACCTATCCTTTCCTCTTTTTTTTCAATTCTATTTCTATGGAAAAAGGAATATGTTTTTGATTCATTGGCGTTTTCTGCGAACCAATTGGCTTTGGTCTTTTCCATTGGTGTTCTTTTCAGTGGTCCTATTTGGGCTTATAGTGCCTGGGGTGTTCCTTGGGACCGAACAGATGCTAGGTTGCAGTCTTTTTTTATTCTCTGTGTCTCACTTGTTACCTATTTTATTTTTCGGTATTTGATAGATAATGTCAGAAAAAAAGCAATTATATCCGCATATCTATCTCTTTTGTGTGCAGTCAGTTCTATCTTAACTTGGGGAGCGATTCGATGGATTGAAAATCCAGGAAATCATCCGGGAAGTGTTCTTGGAAAAGGTGGAATGGATTCCGATATGAAACTTAGTTTTTGGATTTCTGTATTTTCTTTTCATTTTCTATTTTTAGTTTTCTTTATACTGGCCTATAGATTTCAAAAAATACAAAATCTCCGCGAAAAGTTAAAATGGGAATGAGGAATGAATTGAAACTGCAAAACTCCTCACATACCATTTTAATCGTAGATGATGTTTCGGAAAATGTAGAGCTCTTGAAGTTCTTACTCCAAAACGAAGGATACAAAACTTACAGTGCTTACTCAGCGGAGGAGGCTAGGCTGATTCTTATGGGTAATCCCATAGATACACTTCTACTCGATGTAAATATGCCTGTGCAGGATGGATTTTCATTCTGTAAAGAGCTGAGGTCCATGGAGCAGTTTAAACTTCTACCAATCTTATTCATTACTTCGGTAGATAGAGAGGCTGGGTTCCAGGAAGCTATGAAAAATGGTGGAGATGATTTTATCAATAAACCATTTAACAAAAGAGAGTTGATAGCAAAAATTCAGTCAGTAATTCGTATCAAAGATCTACAGGATGAATTGTTTCGCCAAAAGTTGAGTTACGAAAAAGAATTACAGACTGCACGGCGTGTTCAAGACCAACTTATTCCCGAAAAAAATTTCATTTGGAATGGTATCAAAGCCCAAACCCTTTTTAGGCCTTATTTACAGATTGGTGGGGATTTTGTCGATTCTTGGATAGAAGAGAAAAAACTCCATATAGTGATTGCAGATTGTTCGGGTCATGGCCCCAGTGCCGCTTTAATCGGCGCAATGTTTAAAATGCAATTATTCAATTTAGTTCCGTCTATGGAATTAAAAGATAGAGTGGTTCACCTTCGAAAGAACATGGAAATCGTTTTGCCTGATGACTATGCAATTACTTTCTGTTATGCGATTCTTGACTCTAATTTAACTCTTTCCTATATAAACGGTGGGCATCCAGCTCCCATCATCCATATGGATGGTGAGACTAGGTTTTTAAAAGGTATGAGTCCAATGATTATGGGAATCAATATGACAACCTCTGATGAAGTGCAAACTGTTTCCTTAAAATCAGGTGCTAAATTGTTTATGTACACAGATGGTGCAAGCGAAGCAGCAAATGAAAGATCTCAGTATCTATCAGAAGAAGGCATGCGGGATATCTTTCAAAAGTCCGTTGAAACTGGTGATTTAATTTTACAAAATATTCAGAAGAGAATTTTAGAATTTTGTGGAGAAAAACCTCCCACAGATGATATGGCAATGGTATGTATTCAAATCTAACACCAAAGCCTGACTATCGGGGAAAAGTACGGGATGTTTTTGATTTGGGTGACAGTTTGATTCTTGTTGCCACGGACAGAATTTCAGCGTTTGATGTTGTGTTTGAGGAGCCTGTGTCGGGTAAAGGTAAGGTTCTCACTCGTATATCCACACTCTGGTTTGAAAGTTTCAAAGACATACCCAACCATTTGATAGAAACAGATTTTAAAAAATTTCCAAAGCCCTTTTCGTTGGACCCTTATTTAGAAGGAAGATCCGTTTTAGTAAAAAAAGCAAAAAGGATCGATTTTGAGTGCGTAGTCCGCGGGTATTTAACCGGTTCTGCATGGAAGGAATACAAACAAACAGGTAAGATCGCATTTGTTGATTTTCCGAAGGGTTTGCCCGAGTCGTATCGTTTCGAGAGTCCAATTTTTACTCCAGCGAAGAAAAACGATACTGGCCATGATGAAAATATCAGCGAAGTGGAAATGGAAACATTGGTTGGTAAAGAACTGTTTTCAGAACTTAAAAATTACTCAATACATCTTTATAATATTGCCCATGAAAAAATGTTAGGTGCTGGAATTTTACTATGTGATACAAAGTTTGAATTTGGTCTATGGGATGGAAAACCGATTTTAATTGATGAACTTTTAACTCCCGATTCATCGCGTTATTGGGACGGATCGAGTTATGAGCTCGGAAAAACTCCAAAGAGTTATGACAAACAAATCCTGCGAAATTGGTTAGAAACCTTGGACTGGAATAAAAATCCACCGCCCCCAGCTTTACCGAAAGAGTTGATCGGTGAGCTCAGTCAAAAATACTTAGAATTAGAAGAGAAAATACAATTATGTTTATCGCAAAAATCAACGTGACTTTAAAAGAGTCGGTTCTCGATCCGCAAGGTCAGACAGTTTTACGTGTAGTGAAAGACCAAGGTAAGTCCCAAGTGAAAGACCTTCGAGTTGGCAAGTATATCGAAGTGAAATTGGATGTCCCAACCAAGGCAGAGGCGGAATCTCTCACAAAGGAAATTTGTGAATCGATCCTTGTAAACTCTGTAATTGAATCCTATCGTTTTTCTGTGGAGACTCTGTGAAAGTCCGTGTCATCACCTTTCCTGGTTCCAATTGCGACAAAGATATGGGTCAAATATTGCAGGATAGTTTTTCTGCAAAAGTGGACTACACATGGCATAGGGATGGGTTTTCTGATCTCCCGGATCTAGTCGTTCTTCCCGGCGGATTTTCCTTTGGCGACTATTTACGTTGTGGCGCGATGGCAAAATTCAGTGTGGCTATGGAATCGGTTCAAAGTTATGCAAAAAAAGGTGGAAAGGTATTAGGAGTTTGTAATGGATTCCAAATTCTTACGGAAGCAGGTCTTCTACCCGGTGCCTTATTGCACAATCGAAGTTTGAAATACGTTTGTAAAGATGTGGAGCTCGTGTCCGAGCCAAAGAATCCCGTTGTTGGAAACCTACCTGGGGAACTTACCATTCCCATTGCGCACGGAGAAGGTGCTTATTTTGCGGATGAAGCGACTCTGGACCGATTGGAAGAGAATGGACAGGTGGCTTTCCGCTATAAGATAAACCCCAATGGGTCTCTTCGTGATATCGCAGGAATTACGAATGAGTCTGGAACCATCCTAGGAATGATGCCGCATCCGGAAAGGGCTCTCAATCCCTATACTGGCAAAATGGATGGGAAAAGAATTTTAGAATCAATCTTAAAAAAATAATTTTGATTTGGATTCGCCTTTCCTTGATTTTCAAGAAATATCGTTTATAAAAGGAATATGCGATTCCAAGAAGATTCCATTGATTGTGTAGAATTCATTCTAAAAAAGGATGAGGTTCTAACGGTCATCCTCGGTGGTGGGAAGGGGACTAGGCTCCTCCCCCTAACAGAAAAAAGATCAAAGCCTGCTGTAAGTTTTGGGCGAGAAAATCAATTTGACTTGAATTATTTACTCCCCTTCACTTTTTTACGTTCTATGGAACAGCAAAGCGGTAGCCCAGATAATGCTTTGGTGGGTTTAAATGTAAAAGCCAATGTACACCCACAAGTACAACTATATGGGCAAGTGTTGTTAGATGAATTTAAGTTGAGTGAAATTAGAGCCCAAAGTGGTTGGTGGGCCAATAAATTTGGTTACCAAATTGGTGTGAAATATATAGATGCATTTAACCTACCCAATTTAGATCTACAGCTTGAAGCCAACCGTGTAAGGCCGTTTACCTATACCCATTTCGATTCTATCTCTAACTACAGCAATAATGGTTTAGCCATGGCACATC
>JALOTI010000271.1 GCA_025457985.1 Leptospira sp. | reverse complement strand
TCGTCCTTCAGTTTCTTCTAAACCGAATGGTTTGCGTTCGTTCTCGGAATTCTTGTAAAACAATCTCTTGTAATTTTAAGTCTTTTAAGGATTCTAAAAGCAAACTAGGAGAATTGGAACTTACTTCACCCGATTCTAAGCTGTTGTAGTTAAATTCGATAGTGTTAGGTTGCTTAGAGGTTTGGAACTTACCTGTTTTTTTTCGATACGATATTTTAAATGTCTCCCAGCGGATACTACCGATTCCTTCTTCTGTTTTTTTGAGAAATTCTGGGTCATATTGTAAAAAGCTATATTCAATTTTCTGTGCGAATCCAGACGTTTTTGAACTATCCCATTCAATAAAACTAAAATGAGCTGATCCCTCTTTGAAGAACATCGGATTCAATTTCCGAGGAGATTTGAAGGATAAAACTTGGCCCGAAACCTCGGAAGGTTCTCTAGGGAAACCCAAGCGAGGAAGGAATTGGCAGCCTGAAATGAGAAAAAAATTCAAGCAGCAGATCATCCAATAAAAATATGGGTTTTCTCGAGGTATGTTGGACATAGACAAGTGCGTATCGCCAGTCTAAAAAGGGAAAACCGCTTGACAAGTCAATTCACCCCTTCTCTGTGTCATTTGGAATCATGAAGAACGAAGAACTTTATCCGAAACGCCCCTTTGAAGACCAAGTCCACGACGACCAACGAAAATACTCGAGATACGTTTGTGATTCACGGGCAATTCCACAGGAAATTGATGGTTTAAAGCCTGTTCAACGGCGGATTTTGTGGGCCATGTGGAATTCGGATGCAAGAAACCGTCATACGAAAACTGTAAAAGTAGCTGGACTTGCAATGGGGTATCACCCGCACGGAGACAAGTCGATCCAAGATGCGCTTTCGCAGATGGCCCAGGACTTTACGTTCGCAAATAACTACCCTCTCGTAAATGGAGAAGGTACTTTTGGTGATGTTTTGGATCCAAGTGCCATCGCATCTCCTCGTTATACTGAAGTTAAACTTTCTGATTTTGTAAAGGATCTTGGTTTTTTTGAAAGTCTTCCAGATATCGATTATGCTAAAAACTATGATGAAACTGAAGACGAACCCATTCATTTTGTAGGAAAAGTTCCAGTTGTACTGCTAAATAATATACAAGGGATTGCAACAGGATTCCGCTGTTTTATCCCAGGTCACAAATTAGGCGATGTGATTGAATCGCAATTAGCATATCTTAAGACAGGAAAAGCAAAAAAAGTTACACCTTGGTACAAAGGCTTTGGTGGCGAAGTTAAAATGTCTAAAAACGACAATGGTTCTTTGGTTATGGCAACAACGTTTGCTTATAAAAAGGAAGATGGAAAAATTTTCCTCACCGACGCACCTATGAACTGGAACCGTGAAAAAGTAATCCAATACTTAGATGATTTGATTGAGCGCAAGGACAATTGGCTCAAGGACTATGTAGACCACTCTAGCCAAACTTTCAAAATTGAATTGATTGCAAAGAAGGGAGAAGAACCTTCAGATAAAGAATTTTTCGCTCTATTCTCCAAAGAAAACAACGAAGTACTCACGATCAATGTGATCACCCATGAAGGAAAACTTCGTAATTTCTCTACAGAAGAATTGATCAAACGTTTCTGTGATTTCCGGAAAACACACTTAATCCGAAGATTTAAAAGACTTGCAGGACTTGAAAAAGAAAAGATAGATCGAAACTCCGAACTCATTCGTTTCATCAAAGAAAAATGGAATGAAAAAGTAACGGGGATTAAGTCGAAAAAGGATTTTGAAGACAAACTGAAGGCAGCTAAATTTGTCTACTTTGAATGGTTATCTTCCATTCCTGTTTACCGAATGACACTAGAAGAAGTTCGTAAGTGTGAAGACGCAATTGTTGAAGCAAAGACCAAATTTGCTGAATACACCGCCTTGCAGAAAGATGACAAAAAGCTAACTACCTTTATGACAGTAGAGTTAGAAGAACTGAAAACCAAATGGGATCCGAAATAAAAATGGCTCAAAAAACAGAGAAAACATCAGGAAATTCGCGAAATTTTAAAAAACTTTCCCACGTAGAACACGTTCGTATGCGAACTGGAATGTGGTTAGGTCAAAACTCACTTTCTACGTTCGAACAGCATTTTTTCACAAGAGATAATTCGGGAACGTACGAAGTGTCCCATGATGAACTTTCCGACATCCCAGCTAAAATCAAATGTTTAGATGAAGCTTGTATGAACTGTGTGGATGAATATCGTAAAAATCTAAACGATAAATCCATTCCAGAAAAAGATAAAATGAACAAATTGATTGTTCAGTTATCTACCGATCGTAAACGTGTTACCATCCAAGATAATGGTCGAGGGATTCCTGCGGATAATGCGGAAGGTGTTTATCTCCACTTAATGTACGGGGAAAACTTTGACGACCTTGCTAAAGAAGATCATGTTGCTGGTCAAAATGGTGTGGGGATTTCACTTGTGCGAATGGTATCATCCTTCTTCCGCGTAAAAACGATAAACGGTGGTAAGGCGTACAAAAAACTTTTTACAATCCATGATGATGTAAAAAAAGTAATCCGCAGCTTTAAATTGTCCAAGGAAGACCAAGAAAGAGTTTTCCTCTATTATGATGAACATGGAAATTTTGTTGATTGCCCACAGCTCACAGCTGACCAAATCAAACAACTGAAAGCTCCAAGTGACAAAACCGGAATGACTGCCGTTGTTGAGTCTGCAAAAAAAGAAGACCATGGAACAACAGTTGAATTTGAACTCAATCCCGCTTATTTTAATAATTTAGATGTTGCGTTTAATATTGATTTGGTGAAGCAGTATTTACAAGACATCGCAATGTCGAATCCTGGCCTTGAAGTTGTATTTATCCACAAATCAGGAAAAGAAAAATACAAATTCAAAAAGGGCTTTGATGAAATTTTTTCCAATTCTGAAATGATTTACTACAAGATGGATTATGTAGACAAAACATCCCCATCTCAAATCAATATGGACACATTTGTCGTTGTTGGTCAGAATAAAACTCTAACCTGGGTTAACTCTATTTTTTGCCCGCAAGGTGGATCTGCGATCGAGTATTTAGAAAATCGACTCTGTGACGAAGTTCGAAAAAAATCTCAAATCGTTTCTTTGGAAAAAAAGTTAAACACACAGTGTACCCGAAATGATGTTCGATCCTGTTTTCACATGTATGTAAACCTTAGGATCCTGAATCCACGTTTTAAATCTCAAGATAAGTCCTACCTCATCAATGACCTAAATGAAGACATCCGAAAGGCTGTAGACAAACATTTGGACAAACTTTTGAAGAAAACGGGCCTGCTCGAAGAAATCAAGATGGTGATGGAGCGCAGGACCCAGATGAAACAGCTCGAGGATGCTCAGAAAGGCCTCCGTAAGGCGTCTAGAAACAATATCCCTAAGCTGATGCCTCCCACTGGTAAACCGAACGATGTAGGCCGTATACTCTTCATTGGGGAAGGGGACTCTGCGATTGCCGGACTTAGACCAGCAAGGAATCCCAAACTACACGGACTTTTCCCGTTACGAGGAAAACCTTTGAATTGTAAAGGAATGAGTCTTGCAAAGGCGATGCAAAACGAGGAAATGAAAAACATCGTTGCTATCCTTGGTCTTCCTCTCGACCAAAAGGTAAAATCGGTAGATGAATTAAATTACGATCGAGTGAGTATCATTACAGATGCAGATTTCGATGGTTATGCGATCCGATCCTTGATGTTATCCTTTTTCTACGAATATTGGCCAGAACTCTTTGACTTAGGTGTCATCAATATTTCAGCCGCTCCTCTTTATGAGGTGGATGTGAAGTGGAAGGATGCCAAAAAAGAGACCGTCTTTTGTATCGATGACGCCGAATATGACAAACTTGTAACAAAGGTTACTAAGAATGGTGGTGAAATCACCAGAAAGAAACGTAACAAAGGTTTGGGCGAAACGGGAAAAGAAGCGATGAAGTACGCAGTCGATCATTGTATGACA
>JALOTI010000270.1 GCA_025457985.1 Leptospira sp. | reverse complement strand
CGTCCTTATTTTTTTCAGTTTGGAAGCCTTTGTTTTAAGGGTTTTTCTTGGAAAATAAATTGGTCTTAAAAGAGTGGAGTTAACCCAACTACTATGAATCAACTCCTGGAGATTCTGGATCCTAAAAACATCATTTTTGATTTTAATGCGTCTTCAAAGGAAGATGCCATTCGTAAAATGATATCTCATTTGGTTGCTACCCAGTCCTTGGAAGCAGGCCATAGTGAGGACATTATATCCTCACTCTTAAACCGAGAAAAATCCATGTCGACCGGAATAGGGAGTGGTGTTGCCATTCCACATTGTTCCGTACACTATGTAGATGAATTAAAATGTGCGATGGCAATTGCCCCGCAAGGAATTGATTTTGAAGCTTTGGACAATGGTCTAGTTCAAATTTTTATTATGTTAATTGTTCCGAAGAACAAATTCCAAGACCATATTAAAACTCTAGCTCTCATTGCAAAAACTCTTAATATACCGGAAGAAAGAGAAAAGCTCATCAAAGCAAAAAACTTCAAAGAAATCCAGCAAGCTTTCCTTTCGAAAAGTTAGTCAAGTGAAGTCGGAACTATTCCGTTTCTTTTTATTTTTTTTCTTTCTAACTCTGATTTCATCGGCTATCGCTGATTATGTTACAAAAGATAAACAGTATTTGTATGCTGACGGTGGAATTTCAATCCAAGAAGAGGTAACAAAAAATTGGCTTCAAAAGTATATTCTTTTTTTAGATCGTCTTATCTTTGGTTATGGAGGTAAAACTGATTCTGGAGAAAATGTATATTCTCATATTCTAATCAGACTCGGGCCAACATTTCACCTCGCAAGTTTTGCTATTCTTTTTGGAACTATATTGTCTTATCTTTTGTCTTTGTATTCTATATTTTTAAGATCTGATTTTTTTAAGTCTTTGTTGTATTCATTCTCCAATTTGATTCTTTCTACTCCTGTCTTTGTATTCGCTGTTTTACTTCTTGTTGTATTTTTTTACAAATTGCAATGGTTCCCTCCAGGTGGATATCAGTCTTGGAATTTTTTGTATATAATTTTACCTGGAGTTACTTTGGGTATAAGAACCTTTGCTAGGTTAACACTCTACTTGTTGCAAGAGATTTGGAAGGAAGCTGACTCAGAGTATGTGACTCTTCTCCAAACAAGAAACTATTCTTGGCTTCATATAGTATTTAAAGAAATTTTTCTAAAAGTTTTCCCCTTATCTCTTGTGATCATCATCTTAGATTTTGGCTCTCTGCTTTCAGGAGCGATGGTTGTTGAAGAAATTTTCTTTTTCCCAGGAATTGGAAAGTCTCTGTACTATTCTATCAAGGCGATGGATATGAATCTATTATCGATTCTCCTTGTTTTTTCAGGGGTGATTTTTTATACATTGAACCGATTTGCTTTAAAATTCCAGTTAAAGCTCTCTGGGGAAACATGACCAGGTATATCAAGTATCCCTTATCTTCGTTCTTGGGTCTAAGAAACCTTTTTAGGTTGGGATTACTTTTGTTTTTATTCTTAGGTGTTTTGGTCTTGAATCCGCCAACAAAAGTAAACTTGGAAAAGAATAACTTACCTATATTTTCTGAAGATGCAACATTAGGAACAGATCGATTGGGCCGAGACAATATTTCTCTTTTTATTTACGGGATGGTTTCGACATTGATGCTGGTAGTTCCAGCGAGAGCTCTTACTATACTTGTGTCTTTACTGCTTTCGCTTCTGGTTTTATTTTTACCAAAATGGACAGAAGCTTTATGGTCTGGTATTTCGAGTGTTTTTTTATCCGTACCAAGTTTGTTAGTTGCTCTAATTTGTATCGGGATGTTTCCGGATTTTCGCTTTGTGGTGATACTATCTATCCTACTTTCTGATTGGGCACTCGCCTTTGAGACCATTTCTGCTAAAATTCGTGAGTTGCAAAAATCCGGGTATTTGGTATCCTCTAGGACAATGGGTGCAACAAACTTACTGATTTTCCGTTTGCATTACATTTCCGCCCTATCCAATATACTAAAGTTTTTGTTTATCAGTGGATTGCCTGCAGTCGTAATGACAGTGGCACTTTTTTCCTATTTGGGAGTTGATGTTTCTATGTTTTCATTTGGGCCAGGACTTGGCGAACAAATTGCCTTTTCAAAAGACTACTTTGATAAAACACCAACTTCTATTTTTCTTCCAATCATTGGAATCTTACTGCTAATTTATGTTTTAGGTACTAAAGAGAAGTGAAACGGAATCTTTCATTCAACAAATTCATTGCGAGCCTTTTGATTTTGTTCTATACGATTCCATTATTTTCGATCGATCAGTATTATAAATTCCCTGAAAAAAATTACAAAGGTTATGTGGAATTTGAAAAATCGCGCAACTTTTGCGTTTTTTCTTTTTTACCAAAATCAAATGATATTAAGTACGAATATTTGATTAAAGGGATACCTGCCGTCCTTATTTCCGGACTTAGGGATATAAATTACATCTATGTTGAATCTCCCAAACCTGAAATTGTTTACCATTCATTTGGTAACAATCCAACAAAAACTTTAAAAGAGATGGTAGATGAGGACTCACAAAATTCAAAAAAGAAGAAGAGGGAAATTGCAGATTTTAAAGATCTTGAAGAGCTGAATAACAATAAAAAAAATATAGTTCCAGAAAAAGACCCAAGACATCTAAAGTTTGAGTTAATCCAGCTAACAGATGTCAAACCTCCAAGGAAAGAGGATAGTTTTGCTTTAGCAAACAAATACAACTGCGATTATGTCTTGACTGGTAGTTTTGAAATTTCGGGAGATGGCCTAATAACTGAAGTTTCGTTGTTTCGAGAAAATGAAGGTAAGTCCAACGAATTCAAACATACTACATCTCTTATAAGAGCTTATCAGGAAATGGATCCATTGGTTTCAAAAATTAGAGATCAAATGTATGGGAAACAAACTACTGTGGTTGAAATTTCCACTCCAGACATTGACAATGCACTGGTCTATCTGAATGGAGTTTATCTTGGGAAAGCACCTGTTAGCAATAAGAGATTCCCGATTGGAAAAGCCAGCCTTTTCGTTTACAAAGAAGGTTATCTTCCGTTTAAAAAGGAAGTAGACCTTCAAAAAGATGTTATATTTAAGTTGAGTGTTGTTTTAGAACAACAAGTCGACCATTCATTTTTATCTGTGTCTGCCAATGAAGAGGCAGATGTATATCTGGGAGTTCGATACTTGGGAAAAACTCCTTTGGAAAAGGTATCCGTTCCAAGTGGGATGAATCGTCTGAGAGTCTCGAAAGAAGGTTTTATCGATGAGTTTAGGCCAGTTGATTTAGAAAAAGGCGAAGAGCAAAAGCTAACAATTGAATTACGAACAGGAAAAACGGACATCTACTACAAAAATAAAAAGTATGTTTTTTTGGATCATTCCTATAAGGATTTTAGCACTTATTCCTTGTATGGAGCATTACTTTTTTATGCAAGTTATGTATACTTTAACTATGCATCGAATAAAGCGTATGAGGCGGCTAGACCTCAGGTTAGTTTAGTTAATGCATCTGTTTTATCAAATTTTTATGCGAATAACCCTAATGATTTTGCTCTTTGGTATTATTACCAAAACCAAGTCATAGATGAAGCGACTGATCGAGGAAAAGATCTAAAACGTATAGCTGGCACGCTTCCAATCGAAAATCGGAGAGATCGCCAGTTTGTCTTGGGGCCTATGGTTGCTGGAATTGGTTTAATGCTTGTTAGTGCAGTTACTTTTTATGCTTTGGGGATTGATGACGAAACAATTGATATTGGTTTTATCCCTGTGCAAACGTTTGGAACCGATTCTACCACCCAAAGAGATAGTTATAGCTACATCCAATTCAATAGCAGATTCTAACCATCCTCCGATCTCCCCTTGCAATGTGACATAATCCAGGATTGGTAGTTCAGAAAACAATCAAAATTTTTTCATAAATTGGTTTGACGTGTTGGCGCTAAAAATTACTTTGGTTTTTACCGCACAAATCCAAGCGAATTGTGGAAACGG
>JALOTI010000269.1 GCA_025457985.1 Leptospira sp. | reverse complement strand
AATATGTAAGAACCAATGCGAACGGTCTTGGGAATAAAACATTCTCTGAAAGACAGGTTGAACCGAATGCCTACGATGCGTATCAAAAGTTACACAGTTATTTTGGTCAGGTAGATTTACCTTTAATTCCAAAACTTAGATTCATCGGTGGAGCGCGATACGAAGATTCATACCAAAAAGTAAAAACATTTGTATTAAAAGATCAGTTTGATGTCAGACGACCTGGTTATGGTTGTGAATATGGATCCGAATTCGAACGAATCGCAGCTATCAACAATCGTATCTGTCCTGCAGATAACAATGGAATTGGTGAGATACGAACCAGGGATGTGTTACCAAGTGCGAATTTTGTTTATGAATTTATTCAAGATCAAAATCTTCGATTTGGTTACTCACAAACTTTAACTCGTCCAGATTTTAGAGAGATGTCTCCATTTGCCTTCACTCCTTACTTTGGTGGTGATAGGATCAGAGGAAATCCGGATCTTAACAGGACTTATATTCATAACTATGACTTCCGTTATGAATACTTTATGGGTGGTGCCAATTATGTTGGAGCGGGCGTATTCTTAAAGGAACTCTCAAACCCAATAGAGCTTATTGGTCAGCCAGTCGCAGGACAGATCTCCCCATTCTTTACATACGCAAATGCGAACAAAGCAACTATCCGTGGGGTTGAGTTTGATTTCAGAAGAGAATTTTTTGATCGATTTAAATTTGAAACGAACTTCTTCTTCATTAAATCTCTTGTAAATGTTATTTCTTGGGAACAGTTTACAGTGGGAAAAGCTGGATTACTCGATAGTAACGATCGTGGATTTTCATATGACCCCACAAACATACGTCGTCCGCTTCAGGGGCAGTCTGACTTCGTTGCAAACTTCAAATTTGATGTATATTTGAATAAGCTTAAGACAACAACCATAGGACTTTACTATAACTACTTTGGAGATCGTATCTTTATCGTAGGTGCAAATGGTACACCAGATGCTTACGAACGAGGCGTTGGTCTCACTGACTTAGTATTCAGTCACAAAATGGATGACCGCTTGGATTTTAAATTTGCTGCCAAAAACATCACCGACCAAAGATTTAGAATCTATGTCAGAGATGAATTGTTGAATGAGGAAAAACTTTTCCGATCTTATAGGGAAGGGGTTTCGTTCTCTATGTCGGCAAGTTATAAGTTCTAATAGTTAGAGAAAGAAGACAGCTTTCTAACCCCTAACATCCGTACCTTGGTGGAAAAAATCCATCTGACGTTTCCTCCACCAAGGTTTTTCGCAACATATAAAAGGAGGATAAGCGAATCCAGATGGAATTCCGATAAACTTCCTTTACTCTCACATTACTTACTCTCAGGGTTTACTAAAATCGGGAGTCCATCTTTTCCGTTTGGCATAAAGATCAGTTTGTTGTTTGGATTTTCCATAGCTTTTAATTGAATGTACTTCGGTGTCAAGGATTCAGAAATCAGCTTTTGCGCTTTTGCCTGAGCTTCTGCCTCTAGTAAAATTGCTTTTGCTCTACCTTCCGCGGTAATTGCTTGGATCTCGGCATCCTTTTTAGCAATATTGATTTCAAACTTCATTTGTTCTTGTTCTTGTTGTTTGGTGAGTTTTCCTTCAATGGCTTTCAAAATGGACGGACTGTACTCTACATCGTCAATGATCACATCATCTATTTCCACATGTTTGTCTTTTAGTTTTTCAATTAGAGACTTTTTAATTTGTGCTGAAACATTCGGAGTTTCTTTTGAAATAGAAACCATATTGTATGCAGATAGTATATTTCGAATTGCAGTTCGGAATTGAGGTTTAACCACCTTACCGTAATAGTCGATTCCTAGTTCCATTTGCAGATCATATAACTCATTTTGTTTTGGTCGTATGATGATATCCGCAGTTACAGCAATTGTTAGGTCATCTCTGGTTAAAACTTCTACTTTCTCTTTGTAAGACTGCCATTGGGTAGAAAACTTATACATTGTATTCCAAGGTAAGTAGAACTGGACACTGGATTCATACGGCTTTTGAGAAAGCCCCGAGCCGTACGGCTTAAACATCAATCCCACCTCGCCCGGTCCTATGACGGAAAAACAGTTCAGAGCAAATAGAGATAGAAAACCAATTGTGATTTTTTGAAAAATAAGTCGACTGTTCATATTCCCTCATTAGACTAAAGAGTAGCTGTGTATTTAGTATCTTTCATAAAAATCAAATTGACAATCCTTCTAACATCGATTTCGCTCAGTTTTTTATTTTTCCAAGGCTGTAGCGATAAGGAAGTTGTAGAAAAAGAACCGATGCGTCCAGAACACCGATTCTTTTTAGCGATCGATCGTGGAAACCTGGATGAAATCAAAGAGCTCATCGAAGGCGGGCTTCCCATAAACGTAAAGGACGGTCTTGGAAATTCAGGACTGATTCGCGCTGTTGATGAAGAAGAGATCAAGATCGTGCGTTTTTTGCTGGAGCGCGGGGCAAATGTAAATCATCGCAATACGGCGGGGGAAACGGCACTATTCCGTGCGGTCTACAGAGGAAATTTGGAGTTGGTCCAGCTCCTCGTTAGCAAAGGAGCCGAAACAAAAATCAAAACCATCAGCGGTCTGAGTGTCATGGAATTAGCGGAAGAACGCGGTGAGGATTCTATAATCGAATATTTGAAGTCCCGCCAAACCCGCATAAAATAGTCATACCTTATGAAAATTGGTATGACTATTTTTTAACTAGGCAATTCTTCCCTACCATCTGCATGTTTTGCAAACCGTCCCTTGCCAACATGAACCGGGTCTGAGGATTCCCAAGGCCACCCACCAAACTGTGTTCGTCTGTAGTCGTTAAATGCCGTTTGAATCTCTTCTGGTGTATTCATCACAAAGGGACCATACTGTACAACTGGTTCCGCAATGGGGCGTCCTTCTAAAATCAGAATCTTGCCTGCTTCCTTTCCATTTTCCAAAACCAATTCTTCTTCCGAAGGAACCTGGAACATATGACTTCCTGGAACCACATATCCATTCATCTGAAGTCCATTGCCACGGAAGTAATAAACATTTCGATTGAGACCAGGAGAAGATCCTGGAATTTTAAACTCTACTCCTGCATCAAAATCTAAAATATAAATCCCTACCCCATTTTGTGGATTTGACGCCCATGAGTTAGGTGGTGGAGCTAACGGTTTGTCACCAAACAAGCTCCCCGCGACTGTCTTCACCTTCCAGCGGTTGCCCTTAGAATCTTCGTTTGTTCTGACCGGAATACTTTCATTCCAAAGCATCGTAAAATGCGGAGGAGCAAATTTATCCTTTTTAGGTAGGTTGAGCCAAATTTGGAAAAGTTCCATCGGGTTTTCTTTATCTTCGTGTAACAACGGAAACATTTCGGAATGTTGGACGCCCGCACCTGCTGTCATCCATTGTACATCTCCATCTCCATACCTGCCAGCCGCACCTAGGGAATCCGCATGGTCTACGATTCCTCGTTGTACAACCGTTACAGTTTCAAATCCACGGTGTGGGTGACCTGGAAACCCTGGAACATCATCCCCATGATACATCCGCCACCCGTCTTTGCCTGCAAAATCTTGGCCCATATCGCGTCCTGCAAGAGATGCATTGGGTCCAAATTTTCCATTTCCTTTCGGATAGTGGTCTTCATGGTGGACACAAAATAAAAATGGATCAGAGGTCGGCCACTGAAAACCGAGAGGAACAGATTGTCGTATAACAGATGTTTTCATGTTTTTCTCCTGGGATTTATAAATTCCATAGGCTCCAAGACTCACAGCACCAATGGTCGCCGCCATTTTTCTGATCCACGATTTTCGGGATAGGATTTGGCCTTTGGATTCTGACGAATCCTTTGGTTCTTTTTTAGTCTCAATTGATTTGGAATCTTTTCCCATACTCATCAGTATAGACGGGGACTCTGTTCGCGCGAGCAAAAATTAATTTGATATTAAACTATTTTTTTCCACACGGAATTCGGGAAGTAACGTACTCGTAAGACTCTCGCCTTTTTCTTTGTTCCAATCTTTTCGATTTTGGTTTTTCCAAACTTCG
>JALOTI010000268.1 GCA_025457985.1 Leptospira sp. | reverse complement strand
AAAATACTAATAAATTAAATTTTAAATTCGTGAATGAGAGGAAATTGATGTTCTTTTTGTGGAATGTTTCCTGGACGATCTAAAATTACGACTGACATTCCTGCTGAACTCGCAGCCTCAGCCTCTTCTACAATATCAGTAAAAAAACAAACTTCCCCCGTCGAACAATTCAATTGATTAGCTATTTTTAAATAACTTTCCTTTTCTCTTTTACCTCCCACTGCAGTATCAAAATAAGAAGTAAATAAGGAAGTTAGATCACCTTCATTTGAATATTTATATATAAGTATTTGGGCCTCAACTGAACCCGAAGAGTAAACATGATTGGAAATTCCCTTTTCTTTAGAAGATTCCAAAAATCCTTTTACATCGGGAAATAGAATACTTTTTAACTCTTTAGATTCGTAACCAACCTTCCATATTTTTCCTTGGATTTCTTTTAAAGGTCCAAACTTTCGATCCTTTAGAATAAGGAATTCTAAATACAAATACACGTTAGTTGGATTTATTTCCTTAGGTAATTCTTCTGGAAATTTACTTTGGTCTACCAAAAACTCTCGGGTGATTTCTTGCCACTGGTTTTCTGGTATGGAGTGATTTAATAGATAAGACTTTAATTTTTCTTTTGCATATGGAAATAGAACTTGGTGCACAAAGGAAATCGGAGCAGTAGTCCCCTCTATATCCAATAAATTGTGTTTGATCATCATTTTTTATTTCATTTCCTGTCCAAATTTCTTCGAATTATGACTCTCTAAGATTTTGAAAGCCCTGCAAGCATTGCCTTTTCATCTTTTTCGTAATTAAACAAAATCAAAAACCAAGCAAGTCCACAAGGTATCCAAAATAGAATCGATATCGATAATGCAAGTGCACGATCGGGTGTGAGACCCAAGATGATTGCGGAGAGTGCAGGACCAAGTCCTTTACCTAAATCATCCGTTAGGTTGTAAATGGAAAAGATTGCGCTTCTGGACTTGGGTGGATTGACGTTGATAAGAACAGCGCGAACATTGGGACCTGTTATTGAAATCATAATGCCCGTCAGAATATTGAGGGCAATAAAAAGACCCATATTTTGTACGACACCTTGTGCGTATAAAAGATAAATAGCAGGAACGATACCAACTAAAGTTGTCACCATACATAGAATTGCCTGGTAGGATTTTTTAATATTGTAAAGAAGTTGTCCAACTACTCCTCCAAAAAATGTTCCAATAAAAATACCAACTGCTGCAAATGTGATAAGTCCTGCTGAAACTTCTTTCGATAAAAGATAGGTGTTTTCATAGTAATCAGCCAAAAACACGAAAAAGACACCCCAAGGGATACAACCGGGAAGTCCTTGTAAAAATGCTCCTAAGTTCGTTTTGTTTTCAAAAAGAACCAAGAAGTCCTTCATGGAAATTTTATGTGCAAGTTCGTCTGAAACTTGAACCCCTTCGGCACCACCCCTTTTTGGTTCTTTACAAAATAACCAGTAGATCGCTGTAAAAAAGAAGGAAGGAACCGACATAAAGATAAAGGAATCCCTCCATCCGTTAATTGGATCTGCACCTCCTAATATACCACCTAACAGCTGACCAACACCCACACCGAGCCCCATCGCAAGCGAAACATAGCCTGTTGCGATCGCTCGTGAATGGGTAGAAAAATAATCTCCGATCAAACTAAATAGAAGTGGAAAAATCCCACCGAGTCCAAAACCACAAAGAGTTCGTAAAATCAAAAATTGATCGTACGTTTCTGCGTAAGCAGTTAAAAAACAAGGAATTTCACCTAACAAAACGGCTGTTATGAGTAAATTTTTTCTAGAAAATTTTTGAGAGAGATACCCCATTGATAGAGACACCAGACCACCCAAAATGAAAAATAAAATTGGAATGAGTCCACCCATCTTCCAATCTATTTCTTTTTGGTCAGTGATTCCAAGGGAAGCCGCGATATTTTTCATGTTGGGGGCAATCAAGTTTTGATCACCAAACAAAAAGAAAGCGAGCGAAAGGATTACCCAAAAGGCCAAGATACCTTGGCTACCATGTTCGGCAAGGTCTGCTAGCCCAAAAAAACGCAGATAAGATTGTTTTTCGTTCGATTGTTTCATAACTGACTAGGACCCTTTTTTGAATTTTTATAAACGAATAAAAAAGAAAGTGTAAAGAGTAACCCTAAAAATCCAATTACTCCAAATAACGATAAATCCCAAGTTGTTAGGATGGATCCGTTCAGTATCTCCGGATTTTTAGAGTTTGCAATCGATGGAAGAGGTTTTCCGCCCTCGAATGACAAACTTACCTGAGTTCCAAACGGAACAGGATCCAAGACGTAGGCACTGAGTCCTTGAGGAACGTCATTGGTAAGTTTTTGTATTCCCACTTTACTTTTTGTTTTTAATTCCATTTCTTTCGGTTTAACAAAAACAGGAAATTTTCCCGATTCACTTTCAACTAGCAAACGTTCCTCGATAATTGATTCATTTCCAGGAACTAAATAGGAGACTTGAAGTTCGGATACACCTGGGAGTAAGGCACGATCTAAAATTTTACCTCCCGAATTTCCGGGAACTGCACTAAGTGGAATCGCCATCTTACTTCCCGGTTGTTGGATCTGGGAAAACACTTCGATCGCATTTTCAGGAACGTAGTATTCGATTTCATTTCCTTTTTCGAAAAAACTTCTAGGAGGTTTGGAGGAATTGTCCAAAAGGAAAAGTTTAAACACACGTAGGCCCTTTTTCTCACGCATAACCTGCATTAAACTTTTTATTGATATTTGATTTCTTTTCCCACCCGACTCATACACAACGACTTCTTGAGGAGAAGTACGAAACTGTGTAGTGGGAGGTATCATTTTATTATAATTGACTCCCTGATATTGGATTTGTAGAAGTATCGGGGCTCCGTCGGGTAGCTCCATTTTAGGAAATCGAAACTGACCTTCTTGTGGACCTATCTCGGCAAGAGGAAGCATAGCACCTTGTAATGCCAACATCCGAATCGAATCCGCCTTGCCCTTGCCACCTGTTGTTCCATTTTGAATGGTTCCAAAAATGGATAAATTTTCCGCATAAATACCGTTAAATGAAACTAAGACTACCAAACTCAAAACGAGAAACTTCTTTTTCATGCCATCCCTAGCCTGAAGTGGGGCTTCGGAAAATCCAAGTGAAAAAACTTCGAGACATAAAATTTTAGAGGCGACAAAGAAGGGTGCGAGAGACAATGATTTCGGAAGGGTGATGGTATAATGAAGAATCTGAGCGAAATCGTTCACAACTCGTCAAAAGAAGAAAGGGATATCCTGCTCGAATACCAAAACATCGACGTAAGCAAGTTGGAAACTATCCAAGTTTTGGGAGTTCCGATTGATAATGTCACAAGTGATGAAGCCATTGCTAAACTCTTTCGCGTCCTTGAAAAAAAAGAAGGAATCCATCACGTATTATTTTTAGATCCGATCAAACTCATGCGGATGAGACCTGGTAAAGCCCTCCATCGAATCACGGAAAAAGCAGGGACAATCCTTGTAGAGGGGGCAGGTATTGGTTGGATGACTCGAGGTCGACTCAAAGCCAGAGTGACTCCAATTGCCGTTATGATGGATTTGATTCGTCTTGCCGAAATCAAAGAGTTTACTGCCTTCATTTTTGGCTCTAAAGACGATGTTGTAGAGCGAATTTTCTTCAACCTAACAAGACATTTTCCCAAAGTTCGAATTGTTGGTCGACATGCAGGTCATCTTGACAGGCAAAGAGAGCTTCGTGTGAAAGAGGCCATTCGAAAAACAGGACCCGATATCATATTCTTAGCAATGGATTTCCCAGACCAAGAGATTTGGATTGAGAATAATACAGGTTACTTCGGAAAAGCAGTTATCATCGGAGTCGGAGGAGCCTTAGATATGTTATCTGGTAACGACAGAAAGGCACCAGATTGGTTTAAGGATCGAGGACTCACCTGGCTTTGGCGAATTGTTTCTAGACCATATCGGATTAGAAGGATTTGGGAGACCTTTTATTTTATCTTACTAGGACTCAGAGAACGATTCCGATCAAAAAAGTAAAAATCTAA
>JALOTI010000267.1 GCA_025457985.1 Leptospira sp. | reverse complement strand
ATACTTGGGTGGATCCGAAGAAAATGGTGTAAGAATCCATAAAGTGACATAATAATAGGGGCACAAAGCTCTAAGATTTTCGTCTGCTATATGAGATTTTTTGTCTGCTATAAAGAATTTTAAGATGACATCGATTCGAACTTCTCTAAGATATGAAATTATTGGAGTAAATCATTTATGCCTCGGAAAATCGCTCATGGATTTATTGAAGCCATAGGCAAAACACCTTTGATTCGAATCCCTTCTTTGAGTGACGAGACTGGATGCGAAATACTGGGAAAGGCAGAATTTCTAAACCCTGGCGGATCCGTAAAAGATCGAGCCGCACTTTACATTATAGAACAAGCCGAGAAAGAAGGAAAACTCAATCCAGGCGGAACCGTTGTAGAAGGAACAGCCGGAAACACCGGGATCGGAATTACGCATATCTGCAATGCCAAAGGTTATAAAACCATAATCATAATCCCAGAAACGCAATCGAAAGAAAAAATTGAAACCTTGCAGACGCTCGGTGCAGAAGTAAGACTCGTTCCTGCTGTACCTTACGCAAATGAAAACAATTACGTCAGAGTTGCGGAACGAGTGGCTCACCTAACTCCGAATTCAATATGGGCGAATCAATTTGATAACCTTGCTAATAAACAAGCGCACTATGAAACGACAGGTCCTGAAATTTGGGAAGATACAAATGGAAAAATAGATGTTTGGGTCACATCTCTAGGTACAGGCGGAACCTATGCAGGTACGGCAGCTTACCTCAAGGAAAAAAATCCGAAAATTAAATGTATTACAGCCGACCCAATGGGATCCGGAATTTATTCTTACGTAAAAACTGGGAAAATCGAAATCGAAGGTTCCTCAATCACGGAAGGAATTGGGCAAGGGCGAATTACTAAAAATATGGAAGGCATGTTAGTCGATGATGCCATACAAATTAATGATCAAGAATGTATTCGAATATTATACCATATCTTACAAAAAGACGGATTGTTTATGGGTGGATCCGTCGGAATCAATGTAGCGGCAGCATATTCGCTCGCAAAAAAATTGGGACCTGGGCACACGATCGTCACAGTTCTTTGTGATAGTGGTGCTAGGTACCAATCAAAAATCTACAACCAAGAGTTTTTGAAATCGAAAGGGTTATTGGTATGATTGAAACTATAATCAAAAATAATTACAGCCAGGAATTGTCTGGATCAAATGTTTCGCATAACAAGTTACTTAAAGAGTCTTTGGAGGCATTGGCAATTTTTTCTCTCGAAGATCGATCCATTTTTGGTTTTGAATTTAGAGACGATGGATTTTTTACACAAAGCCAGTTGGCAGAGTTTAATCTTTCTGAAAAAATCAGATCCTTAAAATTGGTAAATCAAATACATCAAAATCATGTTTTTCTCAGCTTGAAGTTTGAAGATTTAATACAAGATCTCAATTCGTCTAGTGGACTCAACTCGCAGATTCGAAACCAAATTTTAAAATATGGTTTAAAACCATCGGAAACGTATTTGCAGATAAATTCGTTTTCACTTGATGAAAACTTTCATTCATTTGTAACAGCAGTTGATTTCCTTAAAGAATTAGGATTTAAGATCATAATGAAAGGCTTTGGAAAGGAGTCTGTAAATTTAGAATTGTTAGGTGCTTTGAAGCCAGATATAATAAAAATTGATTTGAGTGAAATCTTAGACGAAGAATCAACTGATACAAAAACAGTACTTGCATATCTCAAAGATTTTTCCCTTAGTAATGGTTCTTCTCTATTTTTTTCTGGAATCCATTCTGCATCAAGTTTGAGTCTTGCGATCGATTTTGGTTCCTTGTATTTACAGGGAAGTCTATTTGGTGGCCAAATTTCAATACAGTCACAATCATTCTTGGATATTTTTACCTTCGGGGAAAAAATTGATTCTTACCATAAGGAAAAACGAAAAAAGATATCAAAAGAAATATCCTTTGAATCAGAATTATTAAAAAAACTAGAAGATTTTATTTTTGTAACTAAAGATTTGGGCGATCGAATTATTTTAGATGCACAAAGTATATTCAAAATATCGAATGTAATCCAAAGAATCTATATTACAGATTGGATTGGAACACAAGTGTCAGCTTATTATGAACGTGTTGGAGATTTTGGATTCAAAGAAGATAAATCTTCTCTTGGGAAAAACTGGGCTTATCTTCCTTTTTTCTATAAACATGTTAAAAAGTCTTTTAGAGAACCAGAAAAATGGCAAATTAGTGATCCTTACTTTGATCAAAATCTCAAACAGTATATAGTTGTGTTTTCAAAAATTATCGAGAAAGAATATTCAATATTTTTGGATATGGCATTCGATTTAGAGAAATAATGCATACTTTTTCTCCGCCTGATACGATTCAAAAACTGAAGAAAGCCAGGAGATTTATTGAAGATCACTATTCAGAATCGCTCGGCCTTGAAGAAATCGCGAAGTCTTCGCACCTCTCACAATTCCATTTTCATAGAATGTTTAAGTCTTATTTCCAAGTAACCTGCACGGATTATCTAATGCGTGTTCGTCTAGAAAAGAGTATCCAATTGTTGATCTATTCCAACCAATCAATTGCCGATATAAGTTTTGAAGTAGGATTTCCAAATCCAGAAACCTACATTCGAAATTTCAAAAAACACTTCCAAGTGACGCCGAATACTTATCGAAAAAAGAATTTAACCGAGCCAAAGGAAAAAAATCAACTTACCGAATTGGATACATTTAAAACAAAAAGAATACCAAATCCCTTTTCCGCTATAAAAGATCTGGAATCATTTACGTTAGCTATCTTAAGAACGGATGGAAAAGAAAATATTTTAAGAAAAACTCTCCACAGGTTATTAGACAAAACGATTCCGTTGGGTTTTTTCAATCGTGAAATCGTATTTTTTGGAAGGAGTTTAGATCCGCCAAATCTCACTGAATCCAAAACTCAGAGCTGGGAGTTAGGTGTAAAAATTCAAAAATCGAAA
The DNA here is from genome assembly GCA_025457985.1 of Leptospira sp. Classification (GTDB taxonomy): domain Bacteria; phylum Spirochaetota; class Leptospiria; order Leptospirales; family Leptospiraceae; genus Leptospira_A. The sequence goes on along the minus strand of JALOTI010000267.1, from coordinate 1,086 downwards.
GTCCCAAAACTTCCTTATCCTCTCGAATTCGTAAATTGGAAAAAAGGAAGATATCTAACGTTGACACATCGAGGATCCGCAAAGGATTTAGAATCAACGTATACCAAGGCTTACCAATATATCATACATTCATCTATCAAAATTGCGAATGAACCGTGTTGGGAAATATATCACAAAATACCCCCGTTCCACCAAGAGACGGAAATTGAAATCTACTTTCGACTGAAAGAATAGCAAGATTCGTCAATTCTATCTCAGACAATTCTCCTATAATGGAAATCAGGAGAAGAAAATGAAAACTATAATCATCACAGCATTGGTGTTCCTACTCATCCTGATTGTGTGGGGATTGAACTCGGTACCTAAAAAAAGAGCTCTCAGGAAGGAATATTATTTTAAATCGAATATCAACTCGGTCTGGCAGAAGGTAAGGGATATTGAAGGTCAAACAAAATGGCGATCTGATATTTCCAAAATTGAAATTTTATCAAAGAATCCGGAAGTTTGGAAAGAAACGGCAACAAACGAATACAGTACGACGTTTCAAACAATCAAACTTTCGGAAAAATCAGAATGGGTTATGCAAGTGATTGATCCTCCATTTATAAATGCTAGATGGACTGGAAAATTTATAGAAAAAGACAATGGAACGAGTATAATTTTTGAAGAAACGATCGAGATTGATCCACTTCCTCAAAGAATATTATCTTTCCTATTCTTGGATTTGGAAAAACTGATGATGACATATTTAAAGGACTTATCTATATCATTGGAGGAAACTTGGGATGAAAAAAGAGTCAAAACTACCTTGGAATGAAAAACTTGCAAAAAAAGCGGAACCAAAAGTGAAACATATTGAAAAGCGATTTTCAGACATAGAAGAAGATTCCGATATGTTAGTTGCCACTCCGAAAATTTTTGAAGAATATGTAAATCGAATTCCAGAAGGAGAGTTTGTAGACATCAAACAAATCAGGAAGGAATTGGCAAAAAAGTTTAAGGCAGACGCAACCTGCCCTGTAACAACAGGTCTTTTTTTACGCATCGTCGCAGAATCTGCTTTCGAAAAATATCAAAATGGACAAA